>NZ_LSJO01000268.1:0-6855 GCF_001556735.1 Sphingomonas sp. CCH9-F2
GCTGCAGGGCGCGGCATAGGTCTTGTACTCCAGGCTCGCCGATGCCGCGCCCTGCAGCGGCTCGACCGAGACCGTCCCGCGCTGCGTCACCGCATCGTAATGGAAGCGCGTCGCCTCCACCGGGAAACGTTGCGGCCCGGTGGCGCAGGCGGACAGCGCCAGCGCGGCGGTCAACGGGAACAGGACGGCACGACGCATGGACTACCCCGTATCAATGCGGTCGGCGCCGCCAGCCGGCACCGCCGCGATGGCGATCGTTTCGACATAGCAACGCGCCGGTCCGCCGCAAGGTCCCCATGTGCCGTACGGTCGTCGATCGCCCCGGACGGGCGCGACGCCCGGTTGACTTTGCGGGCGCTGCTCTCTACGCGCCGCGCTTCACGATTTACCTGAAGAAGCCATCCCATGAAGATCCGCAACAGCCTCAAGTCGCTCAAGGACCGTCATCGCGACAACCGCGTGATCCGCCGCCGCGGCCGCACCTATGTCATCAACAAGACCAACCGCCGGTTCAAGGCGCGCCAGGGCTGATCCGCCCGCGCGGTGACTGACGGCACGATGCCGACGTCGGTGATCTTCGACGTCGGGCACGTCCTGTACGACTGGAATCCCCGGATTCTCTACGAGCGCCTGTTCGATGACGAACAGGCGCTTGACGTGTTTCTGGATACGGTCGCGACGAAGGACTGGCATTTCCAGCACGACGCCGGCCGCCCCTTCGCCGAAACGTCCGCCGAACTGAGCGCGCGCTACCCCGAACATGCCGCGATGATCGCGCTGTGGGGCCCACGCTTTTCGGAGCAGATCCCCGGTCCGATGCCGGGGATGGTGGCGCTGGTCGACGAACTGGACGCCGCGGACGTGCCGCTGTTCGCGATCACCAATTTCTCGGGCGAGTTCTTCGCGCCGTTCCGCGCGCGGGAGGCGGCGATGTTCGACCGGTTCCGCGACATCGTCGTGTCGGGCGACGAAAAACTGGTGAAGCCCGATCCGGCGATCTTCCGGCTGGCGCTGGACCGATTCGGGCTGCGCGCGGAGCAGGCGTATTTCGTCGACGACAATGCGGCGAACGTCGCGGCGGCGCAGGCGCTGGGCATCCGCTCGCACCTGTTCCGCGGGGCGGAGCCACTGCGTGCGGAGATGGTGGCGCTTGGGCTGCTCGATCAGAAGGCCAGGGCGAGCGCCGCGACGAGCGCCAGCACGCTGGGGTAGAAGGTCAGCGCGAAGCCGAAGGCGCGCGCCCCGGCGCCGTGGCGATAGCCGCCGTAGAACATCACGCGCCCCGCCACGAACAGCCCCACCAGCACCGCGACCGGCGCGGCGGAGCGATCGAACGCCGCCGTGAGCGCGAGGTGCGCGCCGATCGCCAGCACGCTTTGCTCCAACGTGTTCTGCAACATCGATCGCGCCGCGGCCACCGCGGGCGACGCAGGGCCGGCAGCGGCAATGTCCTGCACCGAGAAGAAGCGCCGCCGCGCGACGTCACCGATCGCCGCGGCGAGGCACAGCAGCACGAACAGATCGGCGCGCAGCGTCGCCTGCAACCGATCCGCGAACGGCACCGACGCGCCCGCGCGCGCGAAGGCAAATCCAAGCAGCGCAAGCGCGGTCAGCAACGCCGCGGCCATCGCAGCCGCGACACGGCGTTGTTCGCGGCGGAAGGGCTCGGTCGTCATCGCGGAGCAGACTGGCACGCGGCGCCGCGCGGGTACAGGGGGCAAGCGCCCCGCCGCCGCGACGCGGGACGATCCCGCCGCCAAACGCGGTTTGGGTCACGCGGGCGCGACCGTGTCAGGAACCGCCTGCGCAATCGATCGCTGTACCCCGACACGATCGGAGAAACGGGCATGGACGACGCGCGCATCTGGGCTTTCGAGGAAAGCCTGTGGACCGCCGATGCGGCGCAGTATCGCGAGGCGATCGACGAAGCGTGCCTGATGGTGCTGCCCACGCCACCGTTCGTCATGGCGGGTGACGACGCGGTCGACGCGGTCGGGGCGACGCCACGCTGGGACCGCGTCGCGCTTGCCGACCGGCGCGTCGCGCGCCCGCAGGAGGGGTTGATCGTCGTCGCCTATACCGCGACTGCCGAACGCGCGGGCCACGACGATTATGTCGCACACTGCACGTCGACCTATCGCCGCGTCACGCACAAGGACTGGCGCGTGATCCAGCACCAGCAGACCCCGCCGCTGGCCGCGGGCGCGCGCGCCGCCTGAACCAGGCGGGTGACGTGGGCCTCATCGGCGCCCGTCACCCGTCACATCGTCACTCCGCGGCGACGCCCGCGCGGCTGAACATGTCGCCGGTCTCGGCCGGATCCTCGTTCGCGGCCTTCGCGCCCTTCGCCTTGCGGCGCTTGTCGAAGGCGTCCCAGACGTCGTTCCACTGCCCCTTGGTCGCGGCCTTCGAATATTCGGTGGCGCGCGTCTCGAAGAAATTGGCATGCTCGACGCCATTGAGCAGCGGGGTCAGCCACGGGATCGGATGCTCGTCGATCATATAGATCGGCTTCAGCCCCAATTGCCCCAGCCGCCAGTCGGCGATGTAGCGGATATACTTCTTGATATCCTTGGCGGTCATGCCGTTGACCGGCCCCATCTCGAACGCCAGGTCGATGAACGCATCCTCCAGCCGGATCGTCGTCTGGCACTGGTCGGCGATATCGTCCTTCACCGCCTTGGTCAGGCAGTTGCGCTCCTTCACGAAGGCGTGGAACAGCCGGATGATCCCCTCGCAATGCAGGCTTTCGTCGCGGACCGACCAGGACACGATCTGCCCCATGCCCTTCATCTTGTTGAAGCGCGGGAAGTTCATCAGCATCGCGAACGACGCGAACAGCTGCACGCCCTCCGTAAAGCCGCCGAACATCGCCAGCGTGCGGGCGATATCCTCATCGGTATCGACGCCGAAGTTCTGGAGATAGTCGTGCTTGTCCTTCAGCTCGGCATATTCCAGGAACGCGCCATATTCGCTTTCCGGCATTCCGATCGTGTCGAGCAGGTGCGAATAGGCCGCGATATGCACCGTCTCCATGTTGCTGAACGCGGTCAGCATCATCTTGACCTCGGTCGGCTTGAACACGCGGCCGTATTTCTCGTGGTAGCAATCCTGCACCTCGACGTCCGCCTGGGTGAAGAAGCGGAAGATCTGCGTCAGCAGGTTGCGTTCGTGATCGGTCAGCTTCTGCGCCCAGTCGCGGCAATCCTCGCCCAGCGGCACCTCCTCGGGCAGCCAGTGCAGCTGCTGCTGGCGCTTCCAATATTCATAGGCCCAGGGATATTCGAACGGCTTGTACTGCTTGGATGCTTGAAGGAGGGACATCGAACTACTCCGGGGTAAATCTCTGGAAGTCTTGAAGGAAACGGCCGATCAGGGGGCGGCGCTCCATTGCCACATCGCCCAGGCGCTCATCGCCAGCGTGCTGCCGCCCGCGACGGTCATGACGCCGACCATGCGATAGACATAGACGCGCGCCGGCCCCTGCGGGTGGCGCAATTGCAGCAGCAGCCACAGCCCGACCAGCACCAGCACCGCGGCGACCGCGAACATGATCGCGCTTTCGAGCGGCAGCGTGGCGAGCGTCATGCCACCAACTCCCGTCCCGCGCGTTGCGCCAGCGGACACACCCCCGAAGGAGAATGACGATGGCCGATGCCAGCCAGATCAACGAACATGCCAAGGTGATCGGTGCGGACGGCGTGCATGTCGGCACCGTGGACCATGTCGACGGCGACCGCATCAAGCTGACCAAGGACGACAGCCCGCAGACGCAGGACGGCCAGGGCGCCCGGCATCACTATATTCCGCTCGGCCTGGTCGCCGAGGTGGAGGGCGACACCGTCCGCCTGTCCGCGACCGCGCAGAACGCGCAGGACATGTTCGAAGAGGCGGAATAGCCGCGTCATTCCCTCTCCCGGCGGGAGAGGGAGGGAGGCCCGCAGGGCCGGAAGGGTGAGGGCGTCGCGGTTCATGCCGCGACGCCCTTTTCCTTGGCCGCGGCACCCTCAGCCTCCCCATGCTGCGCATAGGCCCCTTCCTTCTCCCGCAGGGAAAAGGAGATGCACGCCACAACGCCGTCGATGTTCTGCATCACGTCACGGTTGGTGAAGCGGATCGTGCGGAATCCTGCCTGTCGCAGCATGGCGTCGCGCCGCGCATCATAGGGCGCGGCATCGGCATGGGTATCGCCGTCCACTTCGATCACCAGTCGTTCCGAAAAACACAGCATGTCGGCGAAATAGGGTCCAACCGGCGCCTGATGACGCCATTTGAGATGCGGAAAGGCGGCACGCAGCGCGCGTAGCAGGCGCCGTTCAGGAGCGGGTGCGCCGCGACGTAGCGACCGGGCGCGGTCGACGGTGCCGGCGGGCTGGTGATCGTAAAGCCTCACCGTCTTCGCTCCCCTACTCACCCTCACCCTTCCCACCCGGCTGCGCCGGGCGGGCCCCTTCCCTCTCCCGACGGGAGAGGGAGGGAGGCGCGCAGCGCCGGAAAGGTGAGGGTGACCCGCTCACCGGTGTCGCGCCGTCAGATGCGACCGCTCCGCCACCTCACTGACACGCCAGGCATTCGTCGTAGTCGGTGCTCTCGCCGAATTCGTACTTCGGCTTCTCGATCGTGTTGTCGTTCTCCACCCCGCCCGCGAAGCCAGCGCGCTGCACTGACTTGGAACGCAGGTAATAAAGCGACTTGATGCCCAGTTCCCAGGCGCGGAAATGGAGCATCAGGAGATCCCATTTCTCGACGTCCGCCGGGATGAACAGGTTGAGCGACTGCGCCTGGTCGATGAACGGCGCGCGATCGCCGGCCAGTTCCAGCAGCCACCGCTGGTCGATCTCGAACGAGGTCTTGTAGCAATCCTTCTCTTCCTGGCTGAGGAAGTCGAGGTGCTGGACCGAGCCGCCATGCTCCAGGATCGAATTCCACACCGCGTCGGAATTCTTCGACTTTTCGGACAGGAGCTTTTCCAGATACGGGTTCTTGACCGCGAAGCTGCCCGACAGCGTCTTGTGGGTGTAGATGTTCGCCGGGATCGGCTCGATGCACGCGCTGGTCCCGCCGCAGATGATGCTGATCGACGCGGTCGGCGCGATCGCCATCTTGCACGAGAACCGCTCCATCACGCCGACGTCGGCGGCGTCGGGGCACGGCCCGCGCTCCGCCGCGAGCGTCATCGACGCCTGGTTCACCTGCGCGTTGATGTGCTTGAACATCCGCAGGTTCCAGCTCTTGGCCATCGCGCCTTCGAACGGCAGCCCGCGCGCCTGGAGGAAGGAGTGGAAACCCATCACCCCCAGTCCGACCGACCGCTCGCGCGCGGCGGAATAGGCGGCACGCTCCATCCCCGGTTCGTGGCGGTCGATGTAGTCCTGCAGCACGTTGTCGAGGAAGCGCATCACATCCTCGATGAAGCCCTTCTCGTCCTTCCACTCGTCCCAGGTTTCCAGGTTGAGCGACGACAGGCAGCACACTGCGGTGCGATCGTTGCCCAGATGGTCGCGGCCGGTGGGCAGCGTGATCTCGCTGCACAGGTTCGACGTCGACACCTTCAGCCCCAGCTCGCGGTGATGCCGGGGCATGGAATTGTTCACATGGTCGGCGAAGACGATGTACGGCTCGCCGGTCGCCAGCCGGGTTTCGACCAGCTTCTGGAACAGCGCGCGCGCATCCACCTTGCCGCGCACGGTCTGGTCCTTGGGGCTCTTCAGCTCCCATTCGGCGCCGTCGCGCACCGCTTCCATGAAGGCGTCGGGGATCAGCACGCCGTGGTGGAGGTTCAGCGCCTTGCGGTTGAAATCGCCCGACGGCTTGCGGATCTCGAGGAACTCCTCGATCTCGGGATGCGAGATGTCGAGGTAGCAGGCCGCCGAACCGCGGCGCAGCGAGCCTTGCGAGATGGCGAGCGTCAGGCTGTCCATCACGCGCACGAACGGGATGATCCCGCTGGTCTTGCCGTTGAGGCCGACCGGCTCGCCAATACCGCGCACATTGCCCCAATAGGTGCCGATCCCGCCCCCGCGCGAGGCGAGCCAGACATTCTCGTTCCAGGTGTCGACGATGCCGTTCAGGCTGTCGGGCACCGAATTGAGGTAGCAGCTGATCGGCAGCCCGCGCCCGGTGCCGCCGTTCGACAGCACCGGCGTCGCCGGCATGAACCACAGTTTCGAGATATAGTCGTAGATGCGCTGCGCATGCGCGGCATCGTCGGCATAGGCGCTGGCGACGCGCACGAACAGGTCCTGGAAGCTTTCGCCCGGCAGGAGATAGCGGTCCTTCAGCGTCTCCTTGCCGAAATCGGTCAGGAGCGCGTCGCGCCCGTGATCAACCTCGACCGGATAGGGCTTGCCCAGCGCGCCCTTGGTCGCCTCTGCGGCGGCGTCACCCGCGGTCGCCGCCTCGATCGTGTCGGTGGTCATCGCCTCGCCGTCCGTCCCTCTGAAATCCATGTTCGCACCGCTCCCGCGTTCCCGTACCGTTCCGGCGAATCGATGACGAAGCACCGACTCTAACAGGGCAAACCGTTGAGAACAAACCGTGATCGCCGGTCATCCCGGCGGCGGCTTCCGCGCGTGACCCCGATATGGGGTCGCCGACGCCGTTCTACCATAACTTGGGTTCGCCCCCGAACCGAACCTCTACAGATTGTGGCAGATCGGCGGGGCAGGCAAGTCGGTAAAAATGGCCGTTACCGGACCTTACGCACCGAACGGCGCGCCATCGCCGTCGCGCGGAGTCAGCGACGCACGGACTTCCGCGGGGTTCGCCGATTGCAAGAGAACGTCACGCGAACAAAAATATTTTCATCCCGCGGCCAACCGGCGCTGCGATACGGCGGGCCGCACGGACATGACC
>NZ_LSJO01000269.1:0-220 GCF_001556735.1 Sphingomonas sp. CCH9-F2
GAACTGGCGCAGCCTCGATACGTTCATGGTCGCCGCCGCCACCGACACGCTGACCCGGCTGTTCGGCCTGCCCGGCAAGGCCGCCGGCGCGATCCGCCGGCTGGGCATCACCGCGGTCGACCGCCTGCCTCCGCTGAAGGACCGTTTCATGGCCGAGGCGCGCGGCGAAAGCGGCGACCTGCCGCGGCTGCTGATGGGGGTGGGGGTCTAGGCGGGTCGG
>NZ_LSJO01000027.1:0-246 GCF_001556735.1 Sphingomonas sp. CCH9-F2
CTGCTCGCCCGCGGCATAGAGCCGCAGCGGGTTGCCCGCCGGATCGGTCAGCCGCGCCTCGCGCCAGCCCCATGGCTGCGCCACCGGATCGTCCACCGCGATCCCCGCCGCCCGCGCGCTCGCCACCGCCACGTCGAGGTCGACCACTTCCAGATAGACCACCGCGCGCCCGTCGATCTCCGCCGCCGCCTCGATCGACAGCGCGGGGGGCACGACGCTGTCGATCGAGGCGGCGGCGGAGATCGA
>NZ_LSJO01000270.1:0-17538 GCF_001556735.1 Sphingomonas sp. CCH9-F2
CCGCCCGCCCGAACGCCGCCGGCTGTCGCCGCCCGCGGCATCGTCGCCGCTCGCCAGCTGGCCGGTGATGACCTGCATCCCCGGCTTCAGCGCGCCGGACAGCACCTCGGTCAGCGTGCCGTTGGTGTCGCCGGTCGTCACCTGCACCGGCTGCGGCGTACCGTCGTCGCCCCTGACGTACACTGTCTGCTGCGCGCCGCGCGTCAGCGTCGCGGTACGATCCCCGCCGCTGCCGCGCCGCCGGCCACGCGGCACCAGCGATCCCGCGATCCCGCCGCGCGCGCCGTCCCCGGCGCCGCTGTCGGGCTTGAACCGGAACGCGGCATTGGGAACGAGCAGCGCGTCGCGCTTGTCCGCGGTGACGATATCGGCGGTCGCGGTCATGCCGGGGCGCAGCTGGAACGTCGGGTTGGCGACCGTCAGGTCGGCGGCATAGGACACCACCTGCCCGGTGGTCGAAGCGGTCGCACTGCTGCCGGTCGAGCTGGATGATGCGGTCGCGTTGCTGACCGTCAGGTTCGACCCCAGATCGACACGCGTGATGGTCGCCGGGAACGTGCGCCCGGGAAAGGCATCGACGGTGAAGGTCGCCTTCTGCCCGGTACGCACCTCGCCCACGTCGGCCTCGTCGATCGCGACCTCCAGCTTCATCTTCGACAGGTCTTCGGCGATGACGAACAGGGTTGGCGTGTTGAACGACGCGGCCACCGTCTGGCCCGGATCGACCTGCCGCGCCAGCACCACGCCATTAACGGGGGAGCGGATGATCGCCCGCGCGCGCTGCGTCTGCGACTGCGCCAGCTGGGCACGCGCCGCGGTGACGTTCGCCTCCGCCACGCGCAAGGCGGCGACCGCGCGCTGCGCGTCGGCCTGCCCGGTCTGCAATTCCGCCTTCGACGGGACGCGCCCGTTCGACAACCGCGACACTTCCTCCAGCCGCGCCAGCTGCGCCTGCGCCTCCGCGACGGTGGCGCGCGCCTGATTGACCTGCGCGACGTTCGCGGCCAGCTGCGCCTGTCCGGCGCGGATCTGGTCGTCGATCTGTTCGGGGTCGATCAGCGCCAGCGGCTGGCCCGCGGTGACGCGGTCGTTGACGTCGACGACCACGCGCGTGACCAGCCCGGACAGCTGCGAGCCGACCGTCACCTGATTGGTCGGCGCCAGCTTCCCCGTGGCGGATACCGTGACGGTCAGGTTGCCGCGCTGGACCGGTACGGTCGCGTAATCGGGTTTGTCCGATCCGCCGAACACGCATTTCGACAGCAGCAGCGCCAGACCGACCAGCACGACCGCCAGCACGATCCATTTGATCCGGCGCCGCCACGCCGGCTGCGGCGTGACGCCCAGGAATTCGTCGGTAGCAGGATCGGCCATCAGCGGGTTCCGTCGGTAGCGGTGGCGGCAGGCGCTTCGGGGACGACGGCGGGATCCCACCCGCCGCCCAGCGCGCCGTACAACTGGATCAGCGCGGTGGCCGCATCGGCATGCGCCTGCGCCACGGCATTGCGCGCCGACAGCAGGGTCGCCTCCTGCTGGCTCAGCGTCGTGAAATCGGTCAGTCCGCTGCGATATTGCGCGCGCGACAGTACCGCGGCGGCATTGGCCGCGTCATAGGCGACGGTCAGTTCCCGCTCACGCTGGCGCGCCGTATCGAGCGCGACGACGCCGTTCTCGACATCCTCCAGCGCGGTCAGGACCGTGCTCTTGTAGGCCGCCAGCGCGCCGTCGGCGGCGGCGCGCTGGCCGCGCACCTGGCTTCGCAGCCGGCCGCCGTTGAAGATCGCCTGGGTCAGCCCGGCGAACAGCCCGCCGGTCACGGTGTCGAGCAGGCCGCCCACCCCGGCAGCGCGCGTGTTGATGTTCCCGCTGATCGCCAGGTTCGGATACAGCGCCGCCTCCGCCACGCCGATCCGCGCCACCGCCGCCGCCAGCGCGCGCTCAGCCGAACGCACGTCGGGTCGCTGGCGCAACACGTCAGCGGGGATGCCCGTGCCGACCACCGCGGGGCCGTTGGGGATGGGCCGCGCGACGGCCAGCAGCGGCCGGAGCGCGCCGGGCGCCTGCGCGGTCAGCACGCCCAGCCGCGCGACCGCGGCGCTATATTGCTGCTCCAGCGAGGGAATGGACGCGGCGGTCTGCGCCCGCTGCGCGCGCGCCTGTTCCCGGTCGAGCGAGGACACCAGCCCGGCCTGCACCCGGAAACCGGCAATCTCCAGATTGTCGTCCTGCAACGCCAGGCTGGCGCGCGCATTGCCCAACTGCGCCTGATACAGCCGTGCGAGGACGTAGTTGCGCGCCACTTCCTGCTCGACGGTCAGCAGTGTGGTGGCATAATCGAAGCCCGATGCCTGATATTGCGCGCGGCTCGCCTCGATCGTGCCGCGCACGTCGCCGAACAGGCCAAGCTGATATTGCGCGCTGGCACCCAGCGAGAAATTGTTCGCGCCGCCGCCGCCGACATTCTGCACCGTGCCGTCGGGCAGCGTGATCGTCTGCCCCCCGCCGCGCAGCGTCTCCGACCGGCTGTAGCCGGCGGTGCCGCTCAGGCTGGGAAACAGGTCAGCGCGGCTTTGCACCAGCGCCTCGCGCGCTTGCCGCAACCGCGCGACGGCCTGCGCCACGTCCAGATTGGCGGCGGCCGCCTGCTCGACCAATTGCCCCAGCACCGGATCGTCGAAGCGCCCCCACCAGCGGGTGAGATCCTCTGGCGATGACGCCGCCGGCACCGAATAGGATACCGGAACGCCCAGCGCGTCGGCGGATCGCGGCTGATAGTCAGGCCCGACGCTGCAACCCGCCATGGCGAGAACAGCGACCGCCGCGGGGACGACGCGCTTCATGACATCGGCATGAAGCCCGCCTCCGGCGGCGTCCAGTGCGAAAATGTCGCAGAATGTCGCAATGCCGCATCACCGCGGCATGCGATCACTCCAGTTCCAGGATCACCTGATCCACCGCCAGGCTGTCGCCCGCCGCCGCGCTCACCGACTTGACCGTCGCGGTCTTCTCGGCGCGCAGGATATTCTCCATCTTCATCGCCTCGACCACCGCCAGCGGCTGGCCCGCCTCCACCTTGTCGCCTGGCGCGACGTCCAGCCGGACCAGCAGCCCCGGCATCGGCGCGATCAGGAACTTCGACAGGTCCGGCGCCACCTTCTCGATCAGATGCTGCGCATAAGGCGCGATGCGCGCGGGCAGCACGCGCACCTTGTGGCTGGCACCGCGCGCGTTGAGGGTGAAGCCGGTGCGCGTGCGCGTCAGCTTGACCGTCAGCGGCGTGCCCGCTTCCTCGTCGAGCGGCTCGACCACGATCAGCCGGTCGCCGGGCGTATATTCGATCGCGACCGGCAAATCCGCGCCGTCGACGGTCAGCCCGTCGGTCGAGATCGTCGCCGCATGATCGGTCTTGCCGATGCGCACCACCCAGTCGGCAGGCGGGCGCAGCCGTCCGCCCAACTGGCCGTCGACGCGGCGCGCGCGATCCGCCTCTGCCGTGGCCGCGAATGCCGCGACGCCGGCGAGCGTGCGCAGCACCTCGTCCGACGCAGGCGCGCCGTGGAACCCCTCGGGATATTCCTCCGCGATGAAACCGGTGGTGATATTGCCCGAACGGAAGCGCGGATGCTGCATCAGCGCCGACAGGAAATCGAGGTTGGTGCCCGGCCCGACGATCTCGAACGCATCCAGCGCGGCGACCTGTTTGTCGATCGCCTCCTCGCGCGTGGCGCCATGGGTGACCAGCTTGGCGATCATCGGGTCGTAGAACATGCTGACCTCGCCGCCCTCGGCCACGCCATCGTCGACGCGCACACCATCGCCCGCCAGCGGCGGCTGATAGCGCACCAGTCGGCCGATCGACGGCAGGAAGCCGCGATACGGGTCCTCGGCATAGACGCGGTTTTCCACCGCCCAGCCGTTGATCTTCACGTCCTTCTGCGCGAACGCCAGCTTCTCGCCGGCTGCCACGCGGATCATCTGCTCGACCAGGTCGAGGCCGGTGATCTCCTCGGTGACGGGATGCTCCACCTGCAGCCGGGTGTTCATCTCCAGGAAGTAGAAGCTTTCGCCGGTCTTGTCGGCGCCGCTGACGATCAACTCGACCGTGCCGGCGCTGTAATAGCCGACCGCCCGCGCCAGCGCGACCGCCTGTTCGCCCATCGCCTTGCGCATCTTCGGCGTCACGAACGGCGACGGCGCTTCCTCGACCACCTTCTGGTGGCGGCGCTGCACCGAACATTCGCGCTCGTTGAGATAGACGATGTTGCCATGCTGGTCGCCCAGCACCTGGATTTCGATATGCCGCGGGCTTTCGATGAACTTCTCGATGAACACGCGGTCATCGCCGAAGCTGGCCAGCCCCTCACGCTTGGTCGCCTCGAACCCCTCGCGCACGTCCTTTTCGGACCAGGCGAGGCGCATCCCCTTGCCGCCGCCGCCGGCCGACGCCTTCATCATTACCGGATAGCCGATCTCGCCCGCGATCTTCACCGCCGCATCGGTGTCCGCGATCTCACCCAGGAAGCCCGGGACGACGTTGACGCCGGCTTCCTTCGCCAGCTTCTTCGATTCGATCTTGTCGCCCATCGCGGCGATGGCTTTCGGGGGAGGCCCGACGAAGGCGATGCCGGCATCGGCGCACGCCTTCGCGAAGCTCTCGCGCTCCGACAGGAAGCCGTAGCCGGGATGGATACAGTCCGCGCCCGTCTCCTTCGCCGCCTTCAGGATCAGGTCAGCCTTGAGATAGCTTTCCGCCGCCGGTGCCGGCCCCAGCCGCACCGCCTCGTCCGCCATCAGCACATGCGGACTGCGCGCGTCCGCGTCGGAATAGACCGCGACCGTCGCGATCCCCATCTTCTTGGCGGTGCGGAACACGCGGCACGCGATCTCGCCACGATTGGCGACCAGGATCTTCTTGAACAACGGTCTCTCCCAGTTCTTCTACGTCGCCCCACCCCACGCATGGGGGGCGGGCATCCCTATTCCGCCGCCTCGCACACCTTCGCGCGCATCGGCTCCTCGGCCTGCATCGGCGTCACGCCCAGCTTCGCGAACAGCGCCGCGTCGGCGCTGTCGCCGCGATTGCCCGCGGTCAGCAGCTTGTCGCCGGTGAAGATCGAGTTCGCGCCGGCCATGAAGCACAGCGCCTGCGTCGCCTCCGACATGCTCTCGCGCCCCGCCGACAGCCGCACCATGCTCATCGGCATGGTGATGCGCGCGACCGCGACGGTGCGGACGAACTCGATATCGTCGATCTTCGCGAGCGGCGTGTCGGCCAGCATGTCGCCCAGCACGGTGCCTTTCACCGGCACCAGCGCATTGACCGGCACGCTTTCGGGATGGCGCGGCAGCGTGGCGAGCGCATGGACGAAGCCGACGCGGTCGCCGCGCGTCTCGCCCATGCCCACGATCCCGCCGCAGCAGACGTTGATCCCGGCGGAGCGCACATTCTCCAGCGTATTCAGCCGCTCGCCGAAGGTGCGCGTGGTGATGACGTCGCCGTACCGCTCGGGCGAGGTGTCGATATTGTGGTTATAGTAATCCAGCCCCGCCTCACCGAGCCGCTGCGCCTGCTCCGGCGTCAGCATCCCCAGCGTCATGCAGGTTTCCATCCCCATGCCGCGCACGCCTTCGATCATCTGGATGATCGCGTCCATGTCGCGGTCCTTGGGGTTGCGCCACGCCGCGCCCATGCAGAACCGCTGCGACCCGGCGTCCTTCGCCTCGGCGGCGCGTTGCAGCACCGCCTGCACATCCATCAGCTTGGTCGCCTTGACCCCGCTGTCGGCCGCGACCGACTGCGAGCAATAGCCGCAATCCTCCGGGCAGCCGCCGGTCTTGATCGACAGCAGCGTGCACAATTGCACCTCCGACGGCGCGTGATGCGCACGGTGGACGGTCTGGGCGCGGTACATCAGCTCGTCGAACGGCAGGTCAAACAGCGCCGCGATTTCGTCGCGGGTCCAGTCGTTGCGAAGGTCGGTCATCACTCGGCAGCTTCCTCTTGCGGCGGCATGTTGTGCCCGAGCAGCCGTAGCACGTCCTCCGCCGCCACGATCAAGTTCGTTCCGGGGCCGAAGATCGCCTGCACGCCGGCATCGAACAGCGCCTGATAGTCCTGCGCCGGGATCACGCCGCCCGCGATCACCTTGATATCCGGGCGTCCGGCATCGCGCAGGTGCCCGATCAGTTCGGGGATCAGCGTCTTGTGCCCCGCCGCCAGACTGGAGGCGCCCACGACATCGACGTCCTTCTCCAGCGCCAGCTCACTCGCTTCCTTGGGCGTCTGGAACAGCGGGCCGGGCACCACCTCGAACCCCAGGTCGCCGAACATGCTGCTGACCAGATTGGCGCCGCGGTCATGCCCGTCCTGCCCCATCTTGGCGACGAACATCCGGGGCTTGCGACCCAACCGACGCTCGACCGCCTCGACGCCGCGCAACAGCCGCTCCCAGCGACCGTCCTCCTTATATGCGCCGCCGTAGACGCCCTTCACCGGCGTCGGCTGCGTGCCGAACCGGCCGAACACATCCTCCATCGCGCTGGAAATCTCGCCCAGCGTCGCGCGGCGACGTGCGCATTCCACCGCCAGTTCTAGAAGGTTGCCGTCCCCCTTTGCCCCATCGCGCAGCGCGTCGAGCGCGGCGCGGCACGCCTCCTCGTCGCGCTCCGCCTTCATCTTGTTGATGCGGCGGATCTGCGCCTCGCGCACGGCATGGTTGTCGACGTCGAGGATCTCGATCGGATCCTCATTGTCCTTGCGGTATTTGTTGACGCCGACGATCACGTCCTCGCCGCGATCGACGCGCGCGGCGCGCGCGGCGCTGGCTTCCTCGATCATCGCCTTGGGCCAGCCGGCGCCGACCGCCTTGGCCATCCCGCCCTCACGCTCCACGCGCTGGATGATCTCCCAAGCGTCGTCGACCAGCCGCTTGGTCAGCGCCTCGATATAATAGCTACCGCCCAGCGGATCGACGACATTGCACATGCCGGTCTCCTCCTGGATCACCAGCTGCGTGTTGCGCGCGATCCGGGCGGAGAAGTCGGTCGGCAGCGCGATCGCCTCGTCCAGCGCGTTGGTGTGGAGCGACTGGGTGCCGCCTAGCATCGCCGCCATCGCCTCGATCGTCGTGCGCATGACGTTGTTGTACGGATCCTGCTCGGTCAGCGAGACACCGCTGGTCTGGCAGTGGGTGCGCAGCATCTTGCTGCGTTCATCCTGCGCGCCCAGCTGCGTCATCACCCGGTGCCACAGCACCCGTGCGGCGCGCAGCTTGGCGATCTCCATGAAGAAGTTCATGCCGATCGCAAAGAAGAAGCTCAGCCGTCCGGCGAACTTGTCGATATCCAGTCCGCTGGCAACACCGTATTTCACATATTCCATGCCGTCGGCGATGGTGAAGGCCAGCTCCTGCACCTGCGTCGCCCCGGCTTCCTGCATGTGATAGCCGGAAATAGAGATCGAATTGAACTTCGGCATCTCCCGGCTGGTGTAACCGAAGATATCGCTGATGATCCGCATGCTCGGTTCGGGCGGGTAGATATAGGTGTTGCGGACCATGAACTCCTTGAGGATGTCGTTCTGGATGGTCCCGTCGAGCAACTTGCGGTCGACGCCCTGTTCCTCGCCCGCGACGATGAAGAAGGCGAGGATCGGGATCACCGCGCCGTTCATCGTCATGCTGACCGACATCCGGTCCAGCGGGATGCCGTCGAACAGGATCTTCATGTCCTCGACGCTGTCGATCGCCACGCCTGCCTTGCCGACGTCGCCGGTGACGCGCGGATGGTCGCTGTCATAGCCGCGGTGGGTGGCCAGATCGAACGCGACCGACAGCCCCTTCTGCCCCGCCTTCAGGTTGCGGTGGTAGAAAGCGTTCGATTCCTCCGCGGTGGAAAAGCCCGCATATTGCCGGATCGTCCACGGCCGCCCGGCGTACATCGACGCGCGCACGCCGCGCGTGAACGGCGCGAAACCGGGCAGGCCGGGTTCCCATCCCGCCACGTCCTCGGCGGTGTAGAGCGGCTTGACCTCGATCCCCTCCGGCGTGCGCCAGGTCAGGTCCTTGCCCTTCACTTCCTTGTCGGCAGCCTTGGCCCAGCTTTCCAGCGTTGGCGCGGGGGTGGCGGTGTCGTGGGTGGTCTTCTCGCTCATAATTCTTCCATCGGCCTCCAGCCGAACAGCGCCTCGCTCATGTCGGTCGCGAAGCCGTGGACATTGCCGCCGCGCGGGTTCGCGCCGGGGGTGTTTCCCTGATCGTGCGCGCGGTCGATCGCCTGCCCGCGGATCGCACACGCCAGCAGCGTGCCGACCCCGCCATGGCCGACGAACAGCGTCGGTCGCGCCTCATGCCCCGTCAGCACGTCGCGGGCCGCGGCGACGATTCGCGCCTGCGCCGCGCGCGCCGTCTCCCATCCGCGCACCGACGTGTCGGGATCGGCGAAGAAGGCGTCGGCGGTCGCCTCAAACTCGTCGGGCGGCAGGAATCCGGTGGCGGAGCGATCGTTCTCACCCATATCCGGCGCGACCTCCACCGGGACGCCGATCGCATCGCCGATCAGTTGTGCCGTCTCCTGCGCCTTGTTCTCGTCGCTGCTCACGATCCGCTCGATCGCGCGCAGCCACGCACGGTGGCGGATCGCCTCCACCCGCGCACGCCCGACGGCGGACAGACCCCATTGTGGCACGGGCACCACAGGGTCGATCCGCACCTCGGGGTGCGACAGGTAGAGCGCGGTCGTCACCGCCCCTTGAACTCGGGCTTGCGCTTCTCGATGAAGCTCAGCGCGCCTTCGCGTGCGTCGGCGGTGCCGCCGGCGCGACGCTGCCCCTCCGCCTCGGCGCGCAGCACCTGGTCGAGCGATCCGTCCAGCGCGGTCATGATGTTGCGCCGCATCGTCGACAGCGCCACCGTCGGCCCCGCCGCCAGCCGCGTCGCCAGCGCCAGCGCTTCGTCCATCAGCGCGGCGTCGTCGACCGCCTTGTAGATCAGGCCCCATTGCTCGGCCTGGTCGGCGCCGATCCGCTCGCCCAGCATCATCATCCGCGTCGCGCGCGGCTTGCCGATCGCCTTGGTCAGCAGCCAGGTCGAGCCGCCGTCCGGGACCAGCCCGATGTTCACGAACGCCTGGAGGAAATAGGCCGACCGGCCCGCGAACACGAAATCGCCCGCCAGCCCGATCGAACAGCCCACGCCCGCCGCCGGGCCGTTGACCGCGGTGACGACCGGAATGTCGAGCTGCATGATCTGGCTGAGCGCCGGATTGTAATGGTTCATCAGCGCACGATGGCTGGCGTCGCCGCCAGTCACCGCACTGTCGCCGCCGCGCGCCTGCAGGTCCGCACCCGAACAGAAGGCACGCCCTGCGCCGGTGATGAGCAACGCGCGCGCGCCCTGCAGGTCGTAGAGCGCGACCGTCAGGTCCTCCGCCATCTGCAGCGAGGCGGCGTTGAGCCGCTCCGGCCGGTTCAGCGTGACGACCAGGACGTCGCCCTTTCGTTCGGTCAGGATCGTTTCATATTCGGCCATATCCGCTCTCCTCTTCCAATTGCCGTTCGTGGTGAGGAGAGGCTGAGCTTGTCGAAACCTCGTCTCGAACCACTCGTCCTTCGAGACGCCGCTTCGACTTCGCTTGGCGGCTCCTCAGGACGAACGGGTCCTCAGTGCTCGCCCTTCGGTTCTTCCATCAGTTCGACGAGCATCCCGCCGAAATCCTTCGGGTGAACGAAGACGATCGGGGTGCCGTGCGCGCCGATCCGCGGGCTCCCCAGCACCGTCGCGCCGTTCGCCTTCAGATGCGCGACGGCCGCGTTGATGTCGGGCACCTCGAAACAGACATGGTGCTGCCCGCCCGCCGGATTCTTCTTCAGGAAACCGGCGATCGGCGAATCCTGATCATACGGCTCGATCAGCTCGATCTGCGTATTGGGCGCGTCGATGAAACACACCTTCACCCCCTGCGCCGGCAGGTCGAACGGCTCACCGATCGCCTCGGCGCCCAGCAGGGTGCGATAGGTTTCGACCGACGCGGCGATCGACGGCGTCGCGACGCCGACATGGTTGAGACGGCCGAGGTTCATGTCAGTTTCTCCTTGCCATCGTGTCCGGATTCCACGTCCATTCGACCACTAGGGTCGCCGACATCAGCATCAGGAAGACATAAGCCGCGATCAGCAACCAATACGGAACAGACGCGCGCTTCCATGTCCGCCCATGACCGAAGGATGTTTCCCCGTTCCACAACGCGAACCCGGCCTTCAGCGCCGCGAACGCCGCGAAGACCGCGAAAACGACGATCGAGAGATACTGCATCCGATCCCTTTGCCGTCACCCCAGCGAAGGCCGGGGCCTTCCGGTCGCCGCAGATGCCAGCCTGCGCTGGCATGACGATTTCGTCAGAGCGGAATGTTGTCATGCTTCTTCCACGGATTCTCCAGCGCCTTGTGCCTGAGCTTGCGCAGGCCTAGCGCGATGCGGCGGCGGGTGGAGTGCGGCTGGATCACCTCGTCGATGAAGCCCTTGCTTGCCGCGACGAACGGGTTGGCGAAGCGTGCCTCATACTCGCGGGTCTTTTCCGCGATGCCTTCCTCATTGAGCCCTCGGAAGATGATCTCCACCGCGCCCTTGGCGCCCATCACCGCGATCTCCGCGGTCGGCCAGGCGTAGTTGAGGTCGCCGCGCAGGTGCTTCGACGCCATCACGTCATACGCCCCGCCATAGGCCTTGCGCGTGATGACGGTGATCTTGGGCACGGTCGCCTCGGCATAGGCGAACAGCAGTTTCGCGCCGTGCTTGATGATGCCGTTATGCTCCTGCGCGGTGCCGGGCAGGAAGCCGGGGACGTCGACGAAAGTGACGATCGGGATCTCGAACGCATCGCAGAAGCGCACGAAGCGTGCCGCCTTCTTCGACGAGTTGATGTCCAGCACGCCCGCCAGCACCATCGGCTGGTTGGCGACGATCCCGACGGTCCGCCCCTCGACGCGGCCGAAGCCGGTGATGATGTTGGCGGCGTGCGCGGGCTGCACCTCGAAGAAATCACCCTCGTCCACCACCTTACGGATCAGCTCGTGCATGTCGTAGGGCTGGTTGGCGTTGGCGGGGATCAGCGTGTCGAGGCTGTCCTCGATCCGGTCCCACGGATCGTCGGTGGGGCGTTCCGGCACGCCCTCCCGATTCGACGCGGGCAGGAAGTCGATGAAGTCGCGCGCCGCGAGCAGCGTCTCGATATCGTCGTCGAACGCGACGTCGGCGACGCTGGTCTTGGTGGTGTGGGTGATGGCGCCACCCAGCGCCTCCTGCGTCACCACCTCGTTCGTCACCGTCTTCACCACGTCGGGGCCGGTGACGAACATGTAGCTGGAATCCTTCACCATGAAGATGAAGTCGGTCATCGCGGGCGAATAGACCGCGCCGCCCGCGCACGGCCCCATGATGAGGCTGAGCTGCGGCACCAGTCCGCTCGCCAGCACGTTGCGCTGGAACACCTCGGCATAGCCGCCCAGCGACGCCACGCCTTCCTGGATGCGCGCACCGCCCGAATCGTTGAGGCCGATCACCGGTGCGCCGACCTTCATCGCCATGTCCATGACCTTGCAGATCTTCTGCGCATGGCGTTCGGACAGCGACCCGCCGAAGACGGTGAAGTCCTGGCTGAACACGAACACCAGCCGGCCGTTGATCGTTCCCGATCCGGTGATCACGCCGTCACCGGGGATCACCTGTTCCTGCATCCCGAAATCGACGCAATTGTGCTCGACGAACATGTCGAGCTCCTCGAAGCTGCCCTCGTCCAGCAGCACGTCGAGCCGCTCGCGCGCGGTCAGCTTGCCCTTGGCATGCTGCGCGTCGATGCGCTTCTGCCCGCCGCCCAGACGCGCGGCGCCACGCTTCTTTTCGAGTTCGGCGATCGTCGACGACATCCATCTCTCCCAAGACGTGGTGGCACCCCTCCTGCCGCGCCACCGCGGCCAGCGCAAATGCGAAGTTACGAAGTTGCGAACGGATACGTTGCGAACTAGACTGCGTGACATGAGACAGCGCCTCTACGCCGGCCAGACGCTGCGCGACCTGCGCCGCGCGGCGCACCTGAACCAGCGCGCGATGGCGGCGCGGCTGGGGGTATCGGTCAGCTACCTCTCGCAGCTGGAAAGCGACGTGCGCCCGCTGACCGCCGCGGTCACCGCCGCGCTGGCGCGGCATTTCCCCGCCGCGCTGGCCGGGATCGAGGGCGAGGCCCCGGCGCGACGGCTGGCGGCGCTGGGCCATGCGCTGGCCGACCCGGCGGTCGCGCCGCTGCCGCCCGAGGCGGTCGCGCAGCTTGCCAGC
The DNA here is from genome assembly GCF_001556735.1 of Sphingomonas sp. CCH9-F2. NCBI lineage: Bacteria > Pseudomonadati > Pseudomonadota > Alphaproteobacteria > Sphingomonadales > Sphingomonadaceae > Sphingomonas > Sphingomonas sp. CCH9-F2. Next base: position 12,327 of record NZ_LSJO01000270.1, read on the forward strand.
GAGCAGCCCGACCTCGCCGACCGCCTGATCGCGCTGCACGCCGCCAAGCGCGCCGCGGAGGAGCGCGTCGCGCTGGCGGAGGAGGCGATGACCGCGGGTGTCGGCACGCGCCTGCCCTGGGAGGCGGTGCGCGACTGGTTCCACGAAGCCGGCAATTACGTCGACGCGCTCGACCGCGCGGCGGAGGCGCTGGCGGAGCGGGACCGGCCCGCCGCGCTGCTGGCGGCGCGCGGCATCCGCATCGCCACCGACGCGGACGAGGATGCGCCGCTGGCGCGTTTCGCGGGCGGTACGCTGACGCTCAACGCCGCGCTTCCGGAGGAGAGCCGCCGCTTCCTGATCGCGCACCGGCTGGCCGCGCTCGCCTTCGCCGACGCGATCGAGGCGATCGTCGCCGCCGCGCCGCTCGCCCAGCCGGAGGCGCGGCGGCTGCTGGCGATCGGCCTGGCCAATTACGCGGCCGGTGCGCTGGTCATGCCGTATCGCGCCTTCCGGGCGGAGGCGCGGCGGCTGCGCCACGACATCGACCGGCTGTCGCGGCGCTTCGGCGTCAGCTTCGAACAGGCGTGCCACCGCCTTTCCACGCTGCAACGCCCCGGCGATGCGGGCATCCCCTTCTATTTCTGCCGCGTCGACATGGCGGCGAACATCACCAAGCGCCATTCGGCGACGCGGCTCCAGTTCGCGCGCTTCGGCGGCGCCTGCCCGCTGTGGCACGTCCACGAAGCGGTCGCGATCCCCGACCGGATCCTGGTGCAGCACGCCGAGACGCCCGATGGCGTACGCTATATCTCGATGGCCAAGGGGCTGGTGAAGCCGTCCGGCCGCTTCGCACGCGCGCCGCGCCGCTATGCCGTGGCGCTGGGGTGCGAGGCGGTTCATGCCGCCGACTTCGTCTATGCCGACGCGGTCGACCGCGCCGGGCCGCCGACCCCGATCGGCATCAGCTGCCGTCTGTGCCCGCGCACCGACTGCGACCAGCGCGCCTTCCCCCCCACCGACCGCGCGATCGCGGTGGAGGGCGAGGTGCGCGGCGTGGTGCCGTACCGGGTGGTGTGAACGGTCGTCACGCCGCTTCCTCGTACGGCACCCCCGCCGCGGCGGCGACCAGGCGCTTTTCGAGCGTCTTGAGCCGGGCGCCGGGGGCCAGTTTGTCGCCGGTCAGGTCGGTCAGGTAGAAGGTGTCGACCGCGCGCTCGCCGTAGGTGGCGACGTGCGCGCTGTGGATCGTCACCTTCGACACGAACAGCGCATAGGCCAGCTGGTTGAGCAGCGCCGGGCGGTCGCGCGCCGCCACCTCCACCACGGTGAAGCGGTTCGACGCCTTGTTGTCGATCAGCACCGACGGTTCGATGCGGAAGGCGTCGGCGCGGGTGCGCGGCAGCGCCTTGGCTTTCAGCCGGTCGGTCATCTTGCCGCGCCCGGCCAGCGCATCCTCGATCGCCTTGGTCAGGCGGCCGAGCTGGTCCGCCTCGTCGAACGGGCGGCCGAGCGGATCCTGGACCAGGAAATTGTCGAGCGCCATGCCGTCGCGCGTCGTGTGGATGCGCGCGTCGATGATGTTGCCGCCCGCGACATGGATCGCGCCGGCGATGCGGCTGAACAGCCCGGGATGGTCGGCGGCATAGACGGTGACCAGCGTCGCGCCGCGATCGGGATAGACCTGCGCGTCGATCGACAGTAACGCATCGCCGGCCGCCGACACGAAGGCGGCGTTGTGCGCCAGCACGTCGGCGGGCTCGGCGATCCAGTACGCCTCCGGCATGCGGTGCGCGTAATCGGCGAGGGTCGCGGCATCCCAGCCCATCGCGTTGGCGACGCCCTGCTGCCGCGCCGCGATCCGTTCCGTGCGCCCCTTCTGCTTGTGCCCCAGCCGCAGCACTTCCTCCGACCGGTCGAACAGGTCGTCGAGCAGCTGCCCCTTCCACCCGTTCCACGTGCCCGGCCCGACCGCGCAGATATCCACCACGGTCAGCACCAGCAGCAGTCGCAGGCGCTCCGGACTTTGCACCACCTCGGCGAAGTCGAGGATCGTCTTGAAATCGGTCAGGTCGCGCTTGAACGCGGTGTGCGACATCAGCAGGTGGTGCCGGACCAGCCAGGCGACCGTCTCGGTCTCCGCCGCGGTCAGCCCGAAGCGCGGGCACACCCGTTCGGCCACCTCCGCGCCCAGGATCGAATGATCGCCGCCGCGCCCCTTGGCGATATCGTGCAGCAGCACCGCGACATACAGCACGCGGCGCGACACGATCTGCTCCATCATCGCGCTGGCCAGCACATGGTCGTTGCGCGACTCGCCCTTCTCCATCCGCGACAGGAGTCCGATCGCGCGGATCGTATGTTCGTCCACCGTATAATGGTGGTACATGTCGAACTGCATCTGCGCGACGACGCGCGCGAAATCGGGCAGGAAGCGGCCCAGCACCCCGGTCTCGTTCATCCAGCGCAGCACCAGCTCGGGATCGTTGCGGCTGGTCAGCACGTCGAGGAACAGCGCGTTGGCGCGCGCGTCGCGGCGCACCGTCGCGGCCAGCCGCGCATCGCGGGTGGCGCAGCGCAGCGCCAGCGGATGGATTTCCATGCGCCGTTCCGCCGCCAGCGCGAACACCTCCAGCAGGCGCACCGGATCGTCCTGGAAGAAGGTATCGTCGGGCAGCGCGATCCGCCCGCGATCGACGGTGAAGCCGTTCAGCTTCTGCGGCGCACGTCGCAGCCGCGGCAGGCCGTAGCGGCGGCGGGCGGCGAATTTCTCGTCCAGATGCGCCAGGAACAGCCCGGTCAGCGAGCCGACCGCCTTGGCCTGGATGAAGTAGAATTGCATGAACCGTTCGACCGCGGACTTGCCGGGGCGCGCGGCGTAGCGCATCCGCTCGGCGATCTCGCGCTGATAGTCGAAGGTCAGCCGGTCCTCCGCCCGCCCCGCGATCAGGTGCAGGTGGCAGCGCACCGCCCACAGGAAATTGTCCGCGCGGTGGAAGGCGCGATATTCGTCCGGGGTGAACAGCCCGACGTCGACCAGCTGCGCGGCGCGATTGACGTCGTAGACGTACTTGCCGATCCAGAACAGCGCATGGAGATCGCGCAGCGCGCCCTTCCCCTCCTTCACATTGGGTTCGACGACGTAGCGCGTGTCGCCCATGCGAAGGTGCCGGGCGTCGCGCTCGGCCAGCTTGTCGGCGATGAACTGGCGTTCGGTACCGTGGCGCACGTCGTCGCGGAAACGGCGCGCGGCATCGGCGTACAGCGCCTCGTCCCCCCAGACGAACCGCCCCTCCAGCAGCGCGGTGCGCACCGTCACGTCGCCGCGCGCCTCGCGCACCATATCGTCGAGCGAGCGGCTGGAATGGCCGATCTTCAGCCCCAGATCCCACAGGGTGTAGAGCATCGATTCGATCGCCTGCTCGGCCCAGGGGGGCTGTTTCCACGGCGTGACGAAGCCGATGTCGACATCGGAAAAGGGCGCCATCTCTCCCCGGCCATAGCCGCCGACCGCGATCAGCAGCAGCCGCTCGGCGGCGGTCGGGTTGCTGCGCGGATAGAGCCGCTGCGTCGTGAAATCGGCCAGCGCGACCAGCAGCTTGTCGACCAGATAGGCCTGGGCGTTGGCGGCCTCGATCCCGCGCGTCGGATGCGTTTCCAGCCGCCGCGCGATCTCCGCGCGCCCGTCGTCCAATGCGGCGCGCAGGATCACGCCCGCCGCGCGGCGCGCCGCCGCCTTGTCATGCGGGTCGATCGCGGCGAGCCGCTCGGCCAGGACACGCCCGTCGACGATCGACCGGCGATGGGAAAGATGATCGAAACGCCCGCTCATCGTGCCGCCATAAGCGATCGGGCGCGCGGCGTCGAACCCCGCCAATGTTGCGAATGTTGAGACGATCGCACCCTTTCTCAATTAACCGCCGCCGCCCCAGCGCCGCCCGTCGCGCGGCATAATGGCCGGCGGGGATGTAGGACGGCGCCGGGCCGCCGCCATCGCAGGACGAGGATCTCGCGCGGCCCGCGTCCTTCCGCTAGGCTGGCGCCATGGCGACACGAGAGCGACAGGCGCAGCGCGCGCAGGCGGGATGGGCGGCGTGGCAGCGCGGCGAGGCGCTGGTGGCGCGCGACGCCTTCGAGGAGGTGGCCGCCGCCGGGGTGGCGACGCCGCAATTGTGGCTACTGCTGGCGCAGGCGCGCGCGGTGACGGGGGCGGAACGCGCGGCGGTGGCGGGCGCGCTGGACCAGGTGCTGGCGGTCGAACCGTTCAACCTCCACGCGCTGGTGCTGCGCGGCGACCATGCCGAGGACGATCGCGCCGCCTGTTCCTTCTACGGGCTGGCGCTGTCGCGCGCCAGCGAGGCGGAGCGCCGCCAGCCGATGCTGGTGGAGGCGCAGGCGCGGCTGGCGGCGGCGTCGGCGCGCTTTTCCGACCATCTGCGCGCGCAGGTGGCGCAAACGGATGCCGGGCCGCGCTTTGCCGAGGCGGTGGCGCTGGTGACCGGCGAGAAGCAATTGTACCTGCAACAGCCGACCAGCTTCTTCTTCCCCGGCCTGCCGCATCGGCAGTTCTTCGACGCGGGCGAGTTCGACTGGGCGCCCGCGCTGAGCGCGGCCGCGCCGGCAATCCGGGCGGAGCTGGACGCGCTGATCGCCAGCGGGACGGGCGCGCAACCCTATGTGCAAAGCGATGCACGGCGCGCGAACCGCGGCCACGCCTTGCTCGACGATGCCCGGTGGAGCGCGTTCCACCTGATCGAGAATGGCGCGCCGCATCCGCTCAACGCCGCGCGCTGCCCCGCCACGCTGGCGGCACTGACGCAGGCGCCGTTGCCGAACATCCCCGGCCGGTCGCCGATGGCGCTGTTCTCGGTCCTGCAACCGCACACCCACATCCCGCCGCACAACGGGATGCTCAACACCCGGCTGATCGTCCATCTGCCGCTGATCGTCCCCGACGGCTGCCGCTTGCGCGTGGGGAATGACGAACGCGCGGTGCGCGCAGGCGAGTTGATGATCTTCGACGATTCGATCGAGCATGAGGCGTGGAACGACAGCGACGACGGGCGCGTCGTCCTGCTGTTCGAGGTGTGGCGTCCGGAGCTGAGCGCGGCGGAGCGCGATGCGCTGACCACGCTGTTCGGGGCGATCGGCATCTATCAGGGCGGGCAGTAGGCGGCGGGGCGGATCACCCTCACCCTTCCCACCCGGCGCAGCCGGGTGGGAAGGGTGAGGG
>NZ_LSJO01000271.1:0-7054 GCF_001556735.1 Sphingomonas sp. CCH9-F2
AATCGATGGAGGCCGAGGCGATGAAGCCGGCGCGATGGCTGGCGGATCATGGCATCGCCGCCTTCGTCCTCAAATACCGGCTCGATCCGACTCCCGCCCCGATGGAGGCATTCAAGCAGGCGGCACTCGCCCGCTTCGCCGCCGCGGCGGCGGCAGGGGCAAAGGGCGGCGCGAGCGTGGCGGCTCCGCCCGCGGCGCTGGCGGACGCCCAGGCCGCGATGCGGCTGGTGCGCGCGGAGACGACGCGATGGGGCGTCGATCCGCGACGCGTGGCGTACATGGGCTTCTCCGCAGGCGCGATCATGGGCATCGATTTGGTGAAGGCCGCCGCGCCGGGCACCACACCCGACCTGTTCGCGGCCATCTATCCGGCCATGGCGCCGACGCCGGTGCCGGCGGGGGCGCCTCCTCTCTTTGTGGCCGTGGCGAGCGACGACGAGCTGTTCGGCAAGCAAGGCTATGGCCTTCCCGAAAGCTGGCGCCGTGCCGGAGGCGCGGTCGAACTGCACGTGTACGAGCGCGGCGGCCATGGCTTCGGCTTCGACGGCAAGCCGGGAACCACCAGCGCCGGCTGGAACGCGGCGCTGCTCGGCTGGCTCGGCGCGCATGGCTGGCTGACGAAATAGGCACAACACACACGAAGGAGACGGAGCGATGCGATGGGCGATCCTGGCATTGGCGGCGCTGTGGTCATCGGTGCCGCCGGCGGCGGCCGCATCCTATCGCGCAAGCGGGCCGATCGAGCGACGCTACGCCGCCGAGGGTCCTTGGGGCACCACCACGACCGTCTCGACCGGCGCGTGCGACCGGGAGAACAACGTCTGCGACATCTGGTATCCGACCCCTCTCGGTTCGAATCCGTTGACGGGGATGACGAGCGGCTTCCGCCATCCGGTGGTGGTCTTCGCGAATGGTACGGCCGAACAGGTGCCGGCCCAAAAGAACGCCTATTTCCTTCGACACCTGGCCAGTTGGGGCTTCATCGTCATTCGCTCCCGCGATGGATCAACCGGGCAAGGCGACACCGTCATCGATGCGACCAACCATCTGCTTGATCTGTCCCGGAACCCGTCCTCCGTTTTCTACGGCAAGGTCGATTCCGGGAAGATCGGGCTGGCAGGCCATTCGCAGGGCGCGGCGACTGCGGCCCGGCTGTTCTCGCGCAATTCCTTGCTCTTCAAAACCTACGTACCGATCGCGACGCCGTTGCGCGCCGTGTGCGTCGTCGCGGATTGCACGATCGATCTTGGCGCGCTGCCAAAGGTGACAAGCGGCTCGATCTTCTACGTTGGCGGCGATCTCGACGTGGTCTCCAGCTTGCCGACCAATGTTGGCTATTATCTGCCGACCGCCAATGGCGTGGACAAGGTGATGGGCATGATCGCGCTCGGCGGCCACACCGAGATCGAGGGCAGTCCGGACTGCGCGAGCGGCGGCGTTCCGGCTTCCTGCAACCTGGGCGTCTACCCCCTGCTCGGCTATCCGACCGCCTGGTTCATGTGGAAGCTGCAAGGCGTCGAAGACGGTCCGGCCGCCTTTGCCGAGGACGGTGAACTGGCGACGAACGCGCCCGGATGGCTGGGTGTGCTCAGCAACGTGCGTCGCCGGCCCTGAGTCGCGGAAAGATCATGGGTCGAGCAGCGTGGGTCGTTCCTTGTGTTGTCGGCATGCTCGCGGCTGCAGTGCTGCTCGGTCCGTCAAGGCTCGAGCGCTCGCCGTCTCTGGAGCCCTCGCAAAACGCGGTCCGCGTCGTGACGGCAGGCCGGGAGTTGACGGCGCCGTCGCACGAACAGGTCCGGTCGACGACCCCCGCGGTCGATCCGGACCCCGACTGGGCTGGACCCGAGCGCGACGCCGTCCTCCGAGCACTCGCCCTAACCAAGGACGCGCGTGTGCGTGACGTGACGCCCTTCGCGCAGACCCTGTGCGGACAGGTGCAGGCTTCCCCCGGACAGGCATTCCGACGCTTCGCCTACGCGCGAACCGCCCGCCTCGGGGCGCTGGACGATGGCGGGGCCGAGTTCGCCCGAACCTTTGCCGATCTTTGCCGATAGGAGCTTGACCGATCACAGACACGAATATCGCAAGCCGGCGCACGCTTCTCCTCATCGGCGCTTCCCGCGGTCTGGGCGAGGCGATGGCGGTGGCGTTCGTTGAGAAGGGCTGGCATGTAATCGGCACCGTTCGTGGCAATGGGCCGACCACTCTCGACGATCTCGCCCAGCGTCATGGCGACCAAGTCCGCATCGAGCACCTGGACATCACCGACCTGGCGCAGATCGCTGCACTTCGTGGCCGCCTATTCGGCACGAGCGTCGACATGCTGTTTGTCAACGCCGGCACCGCCAACAGCAACCAAGACGAAACCATCGCGGAAACCTCGACCGAGGAGTTCGTTCGCGTGATGGTGACCAATGCGCTCGGCGTGATGCGAACCGTTGAGGGGCTGCAGGATGTGGTTCGCGAAGACGGACTGATCGGCGTCATGTCGTCGGGCCAGGGCAGCATCGCCAACAACGAGAAGGGCGGTCACGAGGTTTACCGCGGGAGCAAGGCGGCCTTGAACCAATATATGCGCAGCTATGCCGCTCGCCACGCGGAGACGCGGCGCGCGCTGGTGCTAATGGCGCCGGGCTGGATCAGGACCGATCTCGGCGGCGACAAGGCGCCTCTCAATGTCGAAGACGCCATTCCCGAACTGGTCGACACCCTCCTCGCGCAGCTGGGGACTGCCGGCTTGCGCTTCATCGATCGTCACGGGGCAACGGTGCCCTGGTGACGACAGCGGGGTTGAAGCGCTTCACCCCTCGCTGAGATGAACGAACGGTGGGTTCTGGGCAGGAACGGCCAACCGCCGAATGTCGCTTCATGGGTCGTCTTGATGCGCCGTCGAATGATGATTGCCGGTTCGTGGCCACTCAGGCGACTTTCTGGCGCGGTTGGCGTTGAGCAGACGTAGGCGCCGGGAGAACGGGTGATGAAACGGTTGTTGGTCCGGGGCCTGGCTTGGTTCGTCGCCATTCTCGGCGGCTTCTTCACGGTGGCGGGCGGCGTGCTCGCATTGATCGGCGGTTCGCCCTATTACGTCATTGCCGGGCTCGCGATGATCGCGAGCGGGGCGTTGATCGGTCGCGGCAATCCGCTGGGGCGCTGGCTGTTCGTCGCGATCTGGCTCGGCACCCTTATTTGGTCGCTGTGGGAGGTTGGTCTCGACGGCCTGCAGCTTGTGCCGCGCCTGGTCGCGCCGACCGTGCTGCTGGTGCTCGTGCTGCTGACCGGCTGGCGATCGCGGTCCTGGCGCTCGCATACCCGTGCTGCGCCCGCCGTCGCGGTGGCGATCGTCGCGCTCGGTATCGGCGGCCTCTTCCTCCACGGAGACGCGGTCACGGCGCAGAAAGCGCCTGGCGCCGCCACACTGCCCGCCGCTCCGACCGGAGAGGCGGATGCGGACTGGCGCGACTATGGCGGCACCTTGGCGGGGCGCCGCTATTCCGCTCTAGCCGACATCACCCCGCAGAACGTCGGCCGGCTGGAGCTTGCTTGGACGCAGCGGACCGGCGATCTTCCGGTTGCGGCCGAAACGAAGGAACACAAGCGCGAATATCACTCGGAAGCGACGCCCATCCACATCGGCGACACGCTCTATACCTGCACACCGCATTCTTTCGTTCAGGCGATCGACGCGACGACCGGCCGCACCAAGTGGAGCTGGCACGAAGAAGCGCCGGTCCAAGGTAACAATTACCTGGTCTGCAGAGGCGTCACCTATTTCGAGGCGCCGTCCGGCACGCCGTGTCCGCGCCGCATCTTCGCGCCGACCTTCAATGCGCGTCTGGTGGCGCTGGATGCCGACACGGGGCGGCCGTGCCCCAGCTTTGCCAACGGCGGCGCGATCGACCTGCGCGCGAACATGGGCACGTCCAAGCCTTCGGACCAGATCGGCACGACCCCGCCGGTGGTCGTCAACAACCGCCTCATCATCGGCGAACGCATCATCGACAACGTCAACCGCGACATCCCGTCTGGCGTCGTGCGAGCCTATGATCCCATCTCGGGCGCGCCGGTCTGGGCGTGGGACGTGGGCCGCTCGCCGGATGCGATCAAGCCGCTGCCGGCGGGCCAGACCTATACGCGCGGCACGCCCAACGTTTGGGGCGCGATCACCGCGGATGCGGCGAACGGCCTCGTCTATCTTGGGACGGGAAACGCCTCGCCCGATTATTGGATCGGCTATCGCCGGCCGTTCGACGATCGCTTCGGGTCGTCGATCGTCGCACTCGAGATCGCAACCGGCAAGCTGCGCTGGACGAGGCAATTGGTCCATCGCGACATGTGGGACATGGACCTGCCGATCGGTCCGTCATTGTTCGACTATCGCGCGCCCAATGGTCGGATGATCCCCGCGCTCATCCAGACGACAAAGATGGGGCAGGTGTTCTTCCTGAACCGTCTGACCGGTGCTCCGATCGCCGCGATCGCGGAACGGCCAGTTCGTACCGACGGTGCCACACCCGGCGTGCGCGTCTCGCCGACGCAGCCCTTCTCGACCGGGATGCCGAGCTTCACCCCAGCCGCGCCGACCGAAGTCGCCACCTGGGGCGCGACGCCGATCGACCAATTGTTCTGCCGCATCGACATCCGGCGTGCGCAGGGGACCGGCATCTACCAGCCGATGGGGCTGAAGCCGATCATCGGCCACCCGGCCTTCGATGGCGTCACCGACTGGGGTGGCGCCGCGGTCGATCCCGTACGCGGCGTGATGACGGTCAACACGATGGAGATGCCGTTCAAGCTGTGGCTGATGCGCCGCGACGACCCCCGCGTCGCACCCATGATGAAGCAGAAGAAGGGCGGCGAGAATGCCATGCAGGCCCAGCTCCAGACGCAATACAACACCCCGTATGTCGCGGTGGTCAAGGCGTGGGTGGGGATATTCGGCGCGCCGTGCGTCGCGCCTCCTTGGGGGCATCTGACCGCGGTCGATCTTGGTACCCGCCGCGTGCTGTGGAAGAAGGTGCTGGGCACCGCGCGCGACACCGGGTTGTTCGGCTCGCATCTGGGCGTGCCGATCAAGACCGGCGTGCCCAACCTGGGCGGGTCGATCATCACCGCGGGTGGGCTGGCCTTCATCGGCGCCACCACGGACCAGTATCTGCGCGCCTTCGACCTCAACACGGGCGAGGTTGTGTGGAAGGCCCGCCTGCCCGCCGGCGCTCAGGCGACGCCGATGACCTATCGCGGACGCGACGGGCGGCAGTATGTCGTTATCACGGCCGGCGGGCACGGCGCTCTCGGCACGCGCTACGGCGACTACACCCTGGCGTTTGCCCTGCCCAAAGCCTGACCATCGAGCGCGGAACGCGATGGGCCGGACGTGCATCCACGCACCTGAAATTCTCCCGCCGCCATCTTCGGGGGATCACCGCGGCCTGTGCGGGCGCCGCGTTCGCGCGCGAATGCGCGAAAACCGGTCTGCCCTTGCTGCCGCGGCGGCACGGATAGATACGCTAGAGACACAACGTGCTCGTGGATCGCGGCGGATCGCCGCGAACACCGTCGCACGGTTCGGCAAGTTTTTGTCGGAGAGACTGCGCGACGACATCCGGCCCTACGCGCGGCCTATCTGCGAATGCTGGTGTCGGAGGTCACCGTCTGGAAAGGCGAAATTAGAATCTCAGGCTCGAAGGCTGCACTGGAACCGGCGTCACCAATCGTGTCCCGCGTCTGGAAGGGACGGTGCCCATCGTTAGACCGGGAATGGTGCCCCACAAGGGGCAAAGCTGGGCACTCAAATCATTGGAGAATATCGATTCCGCGCCGAACGCCCGACAGGACATGACCTACACTTCGTAGTTTTGAGTTTCGTCCTCCAAGGGCAGGGGCGGGTAGACGATCGGCTTCTCTCCGAAATGCCGCCGCAGCGCACGCTCTCGGCGTTCGATCACATCTTCCTGGAGATCGATTTCGTCCGGATAGAAATACGCCACTTCGAATATACCGTCGCGCAGCACATATTCCAGTTCCGACCACCGATCCCGTCCGTCCTGTGCTTCCCACAATTCGAGAAGCGCGTAGGGCAATCGCTCGTTTGCGGGCCACCGATAAAGCAACTGATCGCCGATTTCCTTGAAGATCGATTCGCCAATCATGTTATGATCGAGTTGCGCATAGAGCAGCGTGGGTTCCGACGGATAGTCGCTGTCCTCCATCAGTAATCGACCGATCTCGTTCAGCAGACGCTCCGATTCAGTTTCCGCCACGGCGCTTCTCCGGTCGTTCGTTGGGAAATCTTAGGCTCTTTGTCTTGCCATCGACGGTCCACCACACATTAATCGTCGATGGCCGCACGGAAGCGCCGCTGAATTGTGGAACGATCTTCACCGTCACTGCTCTTCCGGCACGCTTGTCCCTCGCCCACTCGTCCTCGAGCAGGCGATAGCCGCCGCGGTTGAAGTTCGCGTCCTGCGCAAAGTGATTGAACGCCTCGGTAGGACCGTTGAAGCGCGCCGCGATGTAATGGCCGCCATCGTCGCTCGCCCGTCGCTCCGCTCCACCCGCCTGCCGCTGCGACGTCCGGGAACGCACCGGCGTTTCGGCAACAGTGAGCATACCGGAGACACGCAGCGTCCGCTCCCGCGCGTCTATCTGGTACGTATAACCGTTATGAACGACCGTGCGGAAACGTTCGCTTGGCGCGTTCGCAGTTTGCTCGGAAACCGTGTTCTTCGCGGCATCGCGGTTCGACGACACAATGGTCGGTGCCGAAGCGTGTGAAGGGGTCGGATGACGTTTCGGCTCGGGTGATCCCCATGCTTCTGTCGCCGTTGCGCCACCTCCGCCGAAGCTACCGCCTCCACCACCGGTAAATCCGCCACCAGCCCACGTGCGTGGTCTGTGGGAAGATGCTTTGGGGGCCGCCGCGCGGCTTCTTGGTGATGCGATCCGCGTCGGCTCCTTCGAAGTAACGCGAGTTGCCGGGCTTTGCGATTTCGCTCGGGATGGGCGCGCCGGTTGATCCCACGAACCGGTCGCGCCACCGCCGCCCCCCTTACCG
>NZ_LSJO01000272.1:0-2817 GCF_001556735.1 Sphingomonas sp. CCH9-F2
CGCGCGGCACGGCGTTGCCGAGCGGATCGGACACGGTCGTCACGCTTTTGGTCAGGACCAGCGGATCGGCGGCGGCGGGCGCGCCGGCCAGCATCGCCGTCAGGGCGACGGGGAGCATCCGGGCGGCCGTCATCGCCCGATCCCCAGCATCCGTCCGGCACCGGCGAGCGTATCGGGATCGAATTTCATCCGCAGCGTCACGAATGCCCCCTTTCGCGTATAGCGATCCTGCGCGAAGTCGCGGTCGCGATAGCCGGCGATATTGTAGCCGGCGGTGATCCATACGTCGCGCGCCGGCGACAGGCCGAGCGTCGGCCCCGCGCTGAACGCGACGGTGCGGTTGGTCCAGCCGTGCTGCACCGACGCCTGCGCCCCGATGTCGACGCGTCGCCCCAGATCGCGCCGCACGTCGACGCCGATCGCATCGGTCAGCCCGGTGTAATCGTCCGCGTCGAAGCTGCCGCGCACCCATTTCAGCCCGTGATACAGCGTCGCGTCCCAGCCATGGCCCTCACCCTCCGGCCCGGAGCGATAGTGGAGCGCCAGATTGTTGATCGCGCGCAGCGTCGCCTGATAGCCGCCCGCGAACGCCGGTACGCCCAGCACGTTGCGATCGGTGAAGCCCGGATCGGCGCGTTCGTGGCGCAGTTGCAGCCGTTCCAGCACCGACCAGTCGCTGTCGAGCGGGCGCCACGCCAGCGCGACGTCGGCGCTGAGCGACAGGGCGAGCGCGCCGTTGCGATCGCGCACCGCATAGCCGCGCACTGCGGACGCCAGCGTGCGCCCTTCGCCCAGCGCGCGCAGGACGTTGGTGGTCAGGCCGTAGCGGGTGTTGCTGTCGCTGGTGCGATATTCGGCGCGGCCGTTCCACGACCAGCGATCCGCGCGATAGGCCGCGCCCAGCGTCACCGCCGCATGATCGTCGTTCGCGCCGTCCTGCGCCAGCGACCCGCCGGCCGCGACCGGGTGGAAGGCGTTGATCGCCGCCCCGGCCGGCAGCTGCCCGCGCAGCGTGCTGCTGGCGTCGAGCGTCGCGTCGATGGTCCAGCGCCGGCCGATCGGCAGCGACTGGTTGAGGCCGTATTGCGCATAGGTGCGCTGGCCGTTCTCCCCGCCCACCGGCCGCATCGCCGCCTGGCGGTTCAGCGTGCTGGTCCATTTCGCCCCTGTCCAGGGCGCGATGTCGAAGCCGATCTGCGCGGTCTGCGCGGTGAAGCCGCGGCCTTCCGCGATCTCATAGCCGCCGATCAGCCGGATGCCCAGGCGCACGCGCCAGCCGGCGGTCAGTTGATGGCGGATCGGGAAATCGACGCTCGCCTTTGCGCCGTCCGGCGCGACCTGCGTCTGCGCTTCCAGCGTGATGCGATCGCCGGCCAGCGCCTGCGTGCCGCCCAGCGTCAGCAGGCGCGAGGAACGATCCGCGCCGCCCGCCAGCCCGCGATCCCGCGCCAGCTGGGCGCCCGCGAACAGCGTGCCGTGCGCACGCTGCCATTCGAGGCGCGCATCGCCCGCGACGCGCGACGCGCCGTCCAGCAACTGCTGCTGGTGCCAGGCGGTGCCGGTCAGCGACAGCCGGTCGGTCAGCGCCAGCCGCCCGTCCAGCCCGATCTTGCGCGTGCCGCGTTCGACCGCATTCTGCTGGCCCAGGCCGAACCCGGCGTCCTGCTGGCGCGCATAGGCCGTCAGGTCGAGCGCGGGGCCGTGATGCTCCGCCTCCGCCAGCCAGGCGGTGCCGGCGCGCAGCCCGTGCGCGCCGCCGGTCGCGGCCTCCGCGCGCAGCTGCGTGTCGGCCGACAGGCGCGCGCGCGCGTCGACCGCCAGCAGCGCCGCATCGCCGACCGTCCGGTCGCGCAGCGCGGTGGCGCCCAGTTCGACCGCGCCGCGCGCGATCCGCACCGCCGCGCGGGCGCCCCCCACCGCCTTGCGGCCGCTGCCCCAGCTTTCGTAGTCGACCACGATGAAGACCGGATTGCGGCCTGCGTCGCGGCCCAGCACCGGCTGGCGGAAGCGGATCGTCCCGGCGAGCGGATCGATGTCATAGTCGATATGCCGCGTCATCGGCGTGGACGACACGATCAGTTCGGGGCGCAGCCGGTCGCGCACCTCGATCCGCAGCCGGTCGCTATTGGGCACGATGTCGCGTGCCGACAGGCGATAGGGACCGGACAGGCCGTTGCCCTGGATCTCGTCGCGGCCATACAGTTCGTCGGTATGCGCGGCGAAGGCGGTGACGGTGACGCGGTCGCCCTCATAGGCGATCTTCGCGCCGGTCAGCGTGCGGCTGTAGCGGCCCAGCTGCGTGTCGCGCAGCCCGGTTTCGTAATCGCCGAGCAGCGCCACGACCTCGCGCCGTTCCAGCCGCAGGTACAGCTTGCCCGCGGTGGCGGCGTCATAGCCCTGGCGCGTGGCATCGCCGTAGACGGTGTAATAGCGATCCGGGTCGATCGTGCCGAGCAGCCCGCGGGTGCGATCGCGCGTCCGCTTGCTGTCATAGGCGATGGTGGCGAGCCACGACCCCTTGATCCGCCCCTTCGCATAGAGCGCGAGCTGGCCGTCCAGGATCGTGCCATCGCGATCGGCGGGCAGCACCGTGCCGCGACGCGACAGGATGTCATGCCCCATCGTGCCCGCGCCGAAGCCGACGATCGTCCAGCCCGCGGCGCCGGGGGCCAGCCACGCGCGGACCGGTTCGTGGTGCGACGCCTGCGCATCCGCCAGCGTGACGGTGGCGCGTACCGCGCCCGCCTGAGTCGTGGGTTGCAGTTCGATGAAGGCGATGCCGTCGTCGCCGACGACACGCGCGATCGGGGCGGCGGC
>NZ_LSJO01000273.1:0-276 GCF_001556735.1 Sphingomonas sp. CCH9-F2
TTTCAGGAAGCGGCGGACGCGCGCGACGAATTCCTCGACCTCCGCATCCGAAAAGGCGTTGTCGAGGCTCATCATCGGGCGCGCGTGCGCGATCTTGGCAAGGTGTGCGGCGGGCGCGGCGCCGACCTGCCGGCTGGGCGAATCGGCGCGGACCAGATGCGGGAAGGCCGCCTCCAGCGCATTGTTGCGGCGGACCAGCGCGTCGTAATCGGCGTCGCTGATCTCGGGCGCGTCATCGGTGTGATAGGCGCGATTGTGGTGCGCGATCTCGGCGGC
>NZ_LSJO01000274.1:0-319 GCF_001556735.1 Sphingomonas sp. CCH9-F2
AGGTCCTGACCGACCTGCTGCGTGCCGAGGCGACGCACCGCCATGCAGCGTCGGTTCGTTACCGGATGTCGGCCGCCAGGCTGCCGGCGGTGAAGGACCTCGACGCCTTCGTCTTCGGCGACACTCCCATCAACGAAGGACTGGTGCGCTCCCTGCACAGCGGCTCGTTCCTCCCCGGCCGGCGCAACGTCGTGCTGGTCGGTGGGACGGGCACCGGCAAGACGCACCTCGCCACCGCCATCACCGCCAATGTGGTACGAGCCGGCGCCCGCGGGCGCTACTTCAACACGGTGGACCTGGTGAACCGGCTCGAGGAGGA
>NZ_LSJO01000275.1:0-323 GCF_001556735.1 Sphingomonas sp. CCH9-F2
TGCTGGCCGGCACCGCCAGCGACGACGTCATCGTCAACATCCTGGCCCGCAGGCGAGAACCGCCACGACCGCTGACCATTGTCACCCCCGAGGACCTGGCGCTGCGCCATCCGCCCCGCGCCGACTGCAACCGCTATGACAGCCTGCGAGGCCTCCATGCAGCGGCATGAGATGATGACGGCCATGACCGAGTTGGGGCTGAAGGGCATGGCTGGCGCCTTCGACGAGGCGGTGACCACCGGTCTCCAGCGCAAGCGCACGACCATGGAGGTCCTGACCGACCTGCTGCGTGCCGAGGCGACGCACCGCCATGCAGCGTCGGT
>NZ_LSJO01000276.1:0-14033 GCF_001556735.1 Sphingomonas sp. CCH9-F2
GGGGCGGGGGCCGCCGGATCGCCGCCCCCGGCCGATGGGCCGCCCGTCATCGCGTCAGCCGCCGTGGACCGGCGCGCCCCAGCCGCCCCAGACGTAGATGGTGACGAACAGGAACAGCCACACCACGTCGACGAAATGCCAGTACCAGGCGGCGGCCTCGAACCCGAAATGCTGCTTCGGGGTGAATTCGCCCTGATAGGCGCGGATCAGATTGACGATCAGGAAGATCGTGCCGACCAGCACGTGGAACCCGTGGAAGCCCGTCGCCATGAAGAACGCCGCGCCATAGTTGATGCCCTTGAACGGGAACGGGGCGTGCATGTATTCATAGGCCTGGATCGAGCTGAAGATCAGGCCCAGCGCCACCGTCAGCCACAGCCCCTTGAGCACGCCGTCGCGATCGCCCACGCCCAGCAGGCCCCAGAAGCCGCGCTTCTCGCCGCCGCGCTGGTTGTGGATCAGCGCATGGTGCGCCCAGGTGATGGTGGTGCCCGACGTCAGCAGGATCAGCGTGTTGAGCAGCGGCAGCTCGAACGCATTGATGACGGTCAGCCCCTTGGGCGGCCATTGCGCGGCGATCGCGGCGGCCCCCTCGGCGGCGCGTTCCACCTGACCGTCGACGAACTGCATCGCGGTGGGGAACAGCGCGAAATCGAAGAACGCCCAGAACCAGCCGACGAAGAACATCACTTCGGAGGCGATGAACAGGATCATGCCGTAGCGGAAATGCAGCTGGACCACCGGGGTATGATCGCCGGCATGCGCCTCGCGGATCACCTGGTGCCACCAGCCGTACATGCAGAACAGCACGAAGGCGAGGCCGATCAGGAAGACCCAGCCGCCGCCGACCGCGGAATGCATGTACATGATGCCGCCCGTCGCCAGCACCAGCGCGGCCAGCGAGCTGAGCAGCGGCCACGGGCTGGGTGGCAGGATGTGGTAGTCGTGGTTCTTCGCGCCAGCCATGCGTGGCTCTCCCCGTTTATACGCCTGTTGGACCCGCTCTAGCTTGCCGTTTTGGCAGAATCCACCGGGTAAAAGGTGTAGCTGAGCGTGATCGTCTCGACATCGCGGGTGTCGGGATCGGTCAGGATCTTCGGATCGACGAAGAAGATCACCGGCATCCGCTGCGTCTCGCCCGGTTTCAGCGTCTGCTGCGTGAAGCAGAAACACTGGATCTTGGTGAAATATTTGCCCGCGATCGCGGGGGTGACGTTGTAGGTGGCGGTGCCGGTCACGGCTTGCGCGCCGCGGTTGGTGGCGGTGAAGAACGCCATGTCGCGCGCACCGATCTCGACCGTTTCCTGCTCCTGCTCGGGCACGAAGCGCCACGGCAGCTTGGGGCTGGTGTTGGCGTCGAACGCGATCGTGATCGGGCGATGGACGCTGCCCGGCGCGGCCAGCCCGCGGTTGGTGGTGCCGTTCAGCCCGGTCGCCTGGCAGAACAGCCGGTAGAGCGGCACGCTGGCGAAGGCGAGCCCGGTCATGAAGCAGACGCCCAGTACCGCGAGCACGACGGTGCGCGTGGTGCGCGCCTTCGCGCCCCGGGCGCCGTCGCCGCGCATCAGTGCGCCATTCCCTGGCGGATCTTGGCGATGGTGATGAAGAAGATCAGCACCACGAACGCGCCGAGCAACAATGCCAGCACGATCGCGCGTCCCTTCTGCCGGCGGCGGATCAGATCGTCGTCGTCAGGAATCATGCCACCCACCGGTCGGCGACCAGCGCGCCGAAGATCACGAACAGATACAGGATCGAGAAAGCGAACAGCCGCTTTTCCCACGCCATCGGCCGCCCCGCGCGAGTCGCCCCCGCCGCGACCAGCGCCGCCAGCACGCCGAACGCGGCGGTCATCGCGACCGCGACGACGCCGTACACCGCGCCGGTCAGCCCCAGCGGCCAGGGCGCGATCGCCACCGCCGCCATCGGGATCGTATACAGGCCGATCTGCCGCCGCGTCGCCGCCTCCCCCGCCACGACGGGCAGCATCGGCACGCCGGCATTGGCGTAGTCGGTCTTCACGAACAGCGCGAGCGCCCAGAAATGCGGCGGCGTCCACAGAAAGACGAGCGCGAACAGCAGGAACGGCAGCAACGCGACCTGCCCCGTCGCCGCCGCCCAGCCGATCAGCGGCGGGAACGCCCCGGCCGCGCCGCCGATGACGATGTTCTGCGGCGTCCGCCGCTTCAGCCAGACGGTGTAGATGAGGACGTAGAACAGGATCGACACGGTCAGGATCGCCGCGGCCGCCAGATTGACCGCCAGCCCCATCAGGATCACCGAAAAGGCGCCCAGCCCGACACCGAAATGCAGCGCCGACTGCCGCTCCATCCGCCCGGCGGGCAACGGGCGCTGCGCGGTGCGCTTCATCACCGCGTCCAGATCGGCTTCATACCATTGGTTGAGCGCGCCCGCCGCGCCCGCGCCCAGCGCGATGCACAGGATCGCGGTGAAGCCCAGCACCGGATCGACCGCGACCGGCGCGGCCAGCATCCCGCACAGCCCGGTGAAGACGACCAGCGTCATCACCCGCGGCTTGGTCAGCGCCAGGAAATCGCGCCAGTCGGCCGGCGGCAGGAGGGGGGCAGCGGTGCTCATGACGGTCACCACCACCCCCTACCGTGCGGCGGGGCGCGAGGAAAGCCTTACAGGAAGCCGAGATTCCAGGTCGAGGCGTCGTAATTGCCGATGTTCGGCAGGACGGTGCGCAGGTCCGACGCGGACACGCCGAACCAGGTCGCCATCGTCGCGGCATATTGATCGACCGAGGTGGTGGGGATCAGCCGCCCCTGCCCGACGTCATCGTTGGTGTTGGCGCCGACATCGGGCGCGCGGCCGTACAGCCGCCGGCCCTTCACCGCGCCGCCCATCACGAAATGCATCCCGCCCCAGCCATGGTCGGATCCGTCGCCGTTGCTGGTCAGCGTGCGGCCGAAGTCGGAGGCGGTGAAGCTGGTTACCTTGTCGGCGACGCCCATCGCCACGGTGGTGTCGTAAAAGGCGCGCATCGCCGCGGCGACGCGCCCCATCAAGACCGGATGCTGCGTCAGCAGGTTGTCGTGCAGGTCGAACCCGCCCATCCCGACGAAGAACACCTGCCGCGACAGCCCCAGTTCGCTGGAGACGGAGATCATCCGCGCCACCATCCGCAGCTGATCGGCCAGCGAATTGCCGCTGGGAAACAACGGAAAATTGCCCGCCGGCGCGCCGCCGAGCGCGGCCGAGACCTGCGCATAGGTATCCAGCGCGCGCTTGCTGACGCGGGCATGTTCGTCGGCGAGCAGCGCGCCGTTGCTCTTCGTCATCAACTCGCGCAGCGTCGTCGCCGCGGTGGTCGACCCGTACATCGTCTTGCTGTTGCTCAGCAGCGCGACCGGGCCGCCGGTACCGACCGCATATTGCACCGCCTGGCGCCCGGTCAGGTACACCGCATTGCCGCCGGTGTTGATGCACGTCAGCGCCGATCCGCCGTTGCCGGCCTGCATCAGGTCGCCGATCCGCCCGCCCCAGCCGCTCTGCGCGCCTTCGGGGCTGGACGCCTGGAAATAGCTGCTCTGGTCGTTGTGGCTGAACAGCTTGGGCGGCACCGGCGCGCTACGGGCGTTATACTGCGCCTTGGTGATCGGCTGCACCAGCGTGCCGACGTTCATCACCGGCGCGACCACGCCCTTCGCGAACAGATCGGCCAGCGGCGCCAGCGACGGCGCCATCGCATATTGCCGCCCGCCGGCCAGCGCGACATCGGGCACCAGCGGCGACAGCGCATCGCGCGACAGCGCCAGCGCGGCGCGTGTCTGCGCATAGGCCGCGTAGCTGCCCTGGTCATAGGGGATCAGCGTGTTGCCGTAATCGTTGCCGCCGTGCAGGAAGACGCAGACCAGCGCCTTGTATCCCGATCCGGTCGCGGCCGCGGCCTCGCCGATCGCGCCCAGCGTGTTGACGAACGGGGCGGCGGTGCCCGCCATTCCCAATAGCGCGGCGCGGCGCAGGAAGGCGCGGCGCGATTCGTCGTGATGGATGTGCATCGTCGCGGCCCTTTTAGCGAAGCGTCAGATAGTCGGGGGAT
The DNA here is from genome assembly GCF_001556735.1 of Sphingomonas sp. CCH9-F2. Taxonomy (NCBI): domain Bacteria; kingdom Pseudomonadati; phylum Pseudomonadota; class Alphaproteobacteria; order Sphingomonadales; family Sphingomonadaceae; genus Sphingomonas; species Sphingomonas sp. CCH9-F2. The sequence continues at coordinate 4,067 of NZ_LSJO01000276.1, forward strand.
GCCAGCGTCAGCATGATCGCGATGCCGACGCGGTTGATCGCGGCGTTGGTGGCAGTGGTGGCGACGCTGTCGACCGCGGCGCGGATCGACGCGACCGTCGCGCTGGACAGCTGGCCCGCGGCGAGCAGCACATTCACCTCGTCCACCAGCGCGGCGCTGTCGCCCGCCTTGGTCAGGATCGCGGTGTAATCGGCCTTCACGTCGCCGATGCCGTTGGCGACCAGCGAATACATGAAGTTGACGTAGCCGACGACGCTCTGTTCGTTGGTGATCTGGAACTCCGGCGCGACCAGCCCGGCGCTGGCCAGCGCGGTGGCGGGCGGGATGTAGCCGGGGCGGTAGAAGTTGAAGACCGACGGCGCGCGCCCGATCCCCTGCCCCAGCCGCGACGTGCCCGACGTCGTGTCGCCGATCGCCCAGGCGTTCGACGGCGAGGTGGCGCCGAACGCGCGCGCCCAGCCGGTCAGCCGCTCCACCGGGGTGCGCAGCCGCCCGGCCTGCGCCCTGGTCAGCGCCGCGCTGCCGCGCGCCTCGCTGTCGAGCAGCACCGCGCGCACCACCGCCGCCAGATCGCCGCGCACCTGCTTGCCATTGTCGGCGAACACCGCCGCGACGCGCGCGACATAGGCGGGGCTGGGATTGCTGGTCACCAGCCGCTGGATCAGCAGCTTGCCGATGAATGGCGGCACGTTGGGATGCGCGAAGATCGTGTCGAGCGCGGCATTGACCGCCCCCATGCCGTCCGCGCCGTTGATCGACGCGCCCAGCACGGTCGAGGTGCCGCTTTCATGCAGCGACGCCGTCATCACCAGCGGCAGGCGCATCCGGTCGGGGCTGGAATTGTCGTTGTTCGCCAGTTGCAGCCCGGTAAACACGCGCGCCAGCTGCGTTACGTCGGCCTGGGTATAGGTGTCGATCGGCGCGCCGTTCGACGTCTGCTGCGTGCCGTCATTGTTCAGCCGGTATAGGCCCAGCGTGAACAGCTGCATCAGTTCGCGGGCGTAATTCTCGTCCGGCATCGCGCCCGTGCGCGCGTCCGCCTTCCGGTTGTTCAGATAGGTGAGGTAATAGGCCATCGCCGCGCTGGTCGTCACCGCGCCCAGCAGCGTGCGGTAATTGCCGAACGCATTGTCGGCCAGCACGTCCATATAGGCCGCCATCAGGAACGGGCGCCATTGCGCGTTCAGCCCGTCGATCCCGACGACCAGGATGTCGAGCAGCGCGGTCGTCACGCGCTGGCGCAGCTGGTCGGGGGCGCCGATCAGCTGGCTCCACACCATCGCGTCGAAGCCGGCATAGCTGTTGCTGTTGGCCGCGACGTTATAGCCGCCCGCGACCAGCCAGCCCCAATAGCTGGTCGGGCGCGCCATCGCGATCTGATCGTCGATCCAGCCGGCATATCCGCGCGACACGACCTTGTCGATTTCCGCACGGGTCGCGCCCATCGACGACTGCGCCAGAAACCGGCTGGCCTCCGCGGCGGTCGGCGGCGCGGGCGGGGCGACCGTGACGGGCGTCGGCGCAGGCGTGGACGAGCCGGCCGGGGTGGCGGATGTGCCGGCCTGTTCCGAGCCGCAGGCGGCCAGGAACAGCGCCGATGCCAGCGCCCCGTTCCGGCCCCACGCCGCGTCGCCCGTCCCGTCGCGCGTCGGGACGTCGTGTGCGTCCGCCAGCGCCGATGCCGGCGCCGCGCCTTCCCCGTCGATCATCATGCCCTACCCCGCGCGCAGGCCACCCCCCTGGGTGCCGCGCCGGGACGACATGTACCGCGCGCTTCCTTTACGAATCGGAAAGCGCGTTCCTCAACCCGGGTAATCCGGCTTGATTACCAATGGTTTTACCGCATTTTAGCCGTCACGGGCGCACCCGCGCCAGCCAGTCGAGCAGCAGGCGATTGACCTCCTCCGGGCGTTCCTGCTGCGTCCAGTGGCCGCATCCCTCCAGCAGATGCCCCTCCACGTTCGGGACGTGCGGGCGCATCGCCGCGATCGGATCGGCCAGCGCGCCGAACAAATTGGTCGCCGGATCCTTCGTGCCGCCGATGAACAGCGCGGGCTGCTCGATCCGCCGGTCCTTGAACGGCTGCGCCCAGGCCCAGTCGCGTTCGTGGTTGCGATAGCGGTTGAGCGGGCCGCGCAGCCCGGACGCCTCGAACTCCGCGACGTAATAATCGAGATCGGCATCGTCCAGCCACGCCGGGAACACCGCCGGGTCGACCATCCCCTCCAGCAGGGTCGCGCCTGCGGGCTTCTCCGGCCAGGTGCCCGGCGGGGCATCGCCGGAAATGGCGTAATAGAAACTGCGCAGGAAGCGGCGCACGTCGGCCTCCGCCTCCGCCTCTGCCGGGCCGGGTTGCTGGAACCATTCCTGGTAGAAGAAGCGGCCCTTGTCGGTGAAGGCGGCGCGGAACGATTCGGTGAACGGGCGCGACGGCACACCGACGAACGGCACCGACAGCGCCGCGACCGCCGAGAAACGATCGGGCCGAGACAGCGCGCTGTTCCACACGATCGGCGCCCCCCAGTCATGCCCCAGAAGGATCGCGGGCGCGCCGGGTTGCAGCGCATCGGCCACCCCGGCGACGTCGGCGGTGATCGCCTCCAGCGTGTAATCCTCGACCGCCGGGGGCTTGTCCGACCCGCCATAGCCGCGCACGTCGATCGCCGCGGCGGTGAAGCCGGCCTGCGCCACCGGACCGATCTGGTGCCGCCAGGAATACCAGCTTTCGGGAAAACCGTGGACCATGATGACCAGCGGCCCTTCGCCCTCCACCGCGACGCGCAGGCGCAAGGTGCCGGTGTCGACCATCCGCAATGCGGGCATCATCCTCTCCTTCGGTAGCTGTAATCGTAGAGCTGACAGGTGAAGCCCAGCCGCCGGTAGAGCGCAAGTGCCGCGGCATTGTCGCGCGCCACCTGCAGCGCGATCCGCACCGCGCCGGCGACGGTCGCGCGATCGACCAGCGCGGCGACGCACGCGCCCGCCAGCCCGCGTCCGCGCCAGTCGGGGTCGGTCGCCACCGCCTCGATGATCGCGATGCCGTCGGTCAGCGCGGCGAAGGCGACCGCGCGGGTCGCGCCATCGACCGCGGCGGACGCGAACCACGCGGGCGCGCGGAGCCAGGCGAGCGGTTCCAGGTGATCCTCGGCGCCCGCCCCCGCCACCAGCGACAGGCGCCGGCGCGCCGCGCGCCATGCCGGGGTGGGTGCGGGGTCGATCGCGATCCGCGTGGCGCGCATGGCAGGCGGGGCGGGCATGGCGCCGGGCACCAGCGCGAGCGTGGTCGAGGCGCCCTCCGCCGCCGCGAAGCCCGCATCGTCCAGCGCGCGCGTCGGCGGATCGATCAGCGTCGGCAGCCGGACGATCGCCGGCAGCCCGGCATCGCGATAGGCGGCGACGATCGCCGCCAGCCCGGGCGGGTCCAGCGTCGCCCCGGGCGACAGCGGCGAGGCGGAATTGATCCGCCGCGTCCCGCCCCCCGATCGCGCCACCGCCCAGCCGTGGAGCACGTCCGTCGTGCGCGCGGGCCAGGCCGCGGCGCAGGCACGCTCGACCCGCCAGCACAGCGTCGCATGGTCGTCCATCGCGCGATCGTGGCGCGCGCCGGCGCGATCGGCAAGCGTCAGGGGTAAGCGGCCGGCAGCCAGTTGCGCGTCACGATCACCTGATCGCCGACCTTCGCATGGGCGTACAGGATGCGGGCGAACGGGGTCGGCACGCCGATGCAGCCGTGTGTCACCCAATCCTCCTCCACCGCGCTGCCGTGGATCGCCACCCCGCCCCAGGTCAGTCGCAACATGTACGGCATCGGCGCGCCGCCATAGGTGCTGGAATAATGATCGGCATGTTTCTGCAGGATCGGGAAGCGACCGGTCGGCGTCGGCTGTTCCGGCGGGCCGATGACGATGTAGGACCGGCCGATCTCCACCCCGGCGCGATAGACGTAGAGCCGCCGCTTGGCGAGATCGACGACGATCCGCGTCGGGCCGGCGGGCACTTCGTCGGTGTCCCACACATAGTCGCCGGGGCCTAGCGGCTGGCCGACGTCCAGCACGGTGTGGACATCGGGCGCCGGCTCCCCCCGCCGCGGCGCCGCCAGCCCCGCGGCGGGGGCGAGCAGCAGGAAGACGGCGAACAGGCAGCGGAGCGCGCGGGACATGGCGTCGATGCTGGCCCCGCGTCGGCGCGGTTTCCAGCGCCCGATTCGGGACGTCCCGTTACGGGACGGGGGCGGCGCGGTGGGTCACGCGAAGACGCGAAGACCCGACGGTAAAAAGAGGGGGTGGTTCGCGCAGGAACGCGGAGACGCACAGATGTTTCGATGACCCCGCGAAGCGGCCCACCACAGATGGTGCTGAGGCAAGGTGACCCTTCGGGTCAGGCGAACCCTCTCTGCGTCTCCGCGTCTCTGCGCGAGTCGCACTTCCTTCTGGCGCCGTGAAATGATGCGCCGGCCGCTCTGCCAGCCCCGTAAAAAAAGGCCCGGAAGCGGGTGCTTCCGGGCCTTGGTCTTCCGATCAGTCGATCTTCGGCAGGGTTTCGAACTGGTGGAACGGCGGCGGGCTGGACAGCGTCCATTCCAGCGTCGTCGCACCGTCGCCCCAGGGGTTGTCGGGTGCCTTCTTGCCCGCGATCAGCGACCAGATGATGTTGACGAAGAAGATCGCCATGCCCGCGGCCATGATCATGTAGCCGATCGTGGCGACATTGTTCCAGTGCGCGAAGGCGTCCGGATAATCCGGGTAGCGGCGCGGCATGCCCTGCAGGCCCAGGAAGTGCATCGGGAAGAACAACAGGTTCACGCCGACGAAGAACACCCAGAAGTGCAGCTGGCCCAGCAGCTCCGAATACATCCGCCCGGACATCTTCGGGAACCAGTAATAGAAGCCAGCGAACAGCGAGAACACCGCGCCCAGCGAAAGCACGTAGTGGAAGTGCGCCACCACGTAGTACGTGTCCTGCATGTAGTCGTCGACGCCGCCGTTGGCGAGGACGACGCCGGTCACGCCGCCGACGGTGAACATGAAGATGAAGCCGATCGCCCAGACCATCGGGGTCGGGAAGCGCAGGCTGCCGCCCCACATCGTCGCGATCCACGAGAAGATCTTGATGCCGGTCGGCACCGCGATCACCATCGTCGCGGCGGTGAAGTACATCTTCACGTTCACGCTCATGCCGGTCGTGAACATGTGGTGCGCCCACACGACGAAGCCGACCACGCCGATCGCGACCATGGCATAGGCCATGCCGAGATAGCCGAACACCGGCTTGCGGCTGAACGTCGCCACGATGTGGCTGATGATGCCGAAGCCCGGCAGGATCATGATGTACACTTCGGGGTGGCCGAAGAACCAGAACAGATGCTGGTACAGCACCGGATCGCCGCCGCCGGCGGGGTCGTAGAAGGTGGTGCCGAAATTACGGTCGGTCAGCAGCATCGTGATCGCCGCGGCCAGCACCGGCAGCGCCAGCAGCAGCAGGAACGCGGTGACCAGCACGGCCCAGGCGAACAGCGGCATCTTGTGCAGCGTCATGCCCGGCGCGCGCATGTTGAAGATGGTGGTGATGAAGTTGATCGCGCCCAGGATCGAGCTGACGCCCGCCAGGTGCAGCGACAGGATCGCCATGTCGACCGACGGCCCCGGCTCGCCATAGGTGGACAGCGGCGCATAGACGGTCCAGCCGGTGCCCGCACCGCCGAAGAACGGCGAGGCCAGCAGCAGCGTGAAGGCGGGGATCAGCAGCCAGAAGCTGATGTTGTTCATCCGCGGGAACGCCATGTCCGGCGCGCCGATCATGATCGGCACGAACCAGTTGCCGAATCCGCCGATCATCGCCGGCATTACCATGAAGAACACCATGATCAGGCCGTGCGCGGTGACCAGCACGTTCCACAGGTGCAGCGCCTGGTCGAACGACTGTTCGGTCCCGCCGTGCAGCATAGCGGCCCATTGCGGCAGATACTGAATGCCCGGATGCATCAGCTCGGCGCGCATCAGGCCGGAGATCGCACCGCCGATGATCCCCGCGACGATCGCGAAGATCAGGTACAGCGTGCCGATGTCCTTGTGGTTGGTGGACATGAACCAGCGCGCGAAGAAGCCGGGCTTGTGGTCGGCATCGGCGTCATGGTGGCCATGGTCGTGCGCCTGGAAGGCGGACGGGTGGAGCGCGGTGTCGGTCATGGTCTCAGCGTCCGGCTTCGCCGACGCCACCGGGGTTACCGGTCGCGCCCTGCGTGGAAGTGGGGGGAGTGTCGGTGCCGTTGACGGTCGGGCCGGCCATGTTGCCGGCGTCAGCCGCCTCGGTCATCACCGCCGCCGAATTGTCGGCGCCCGGCTGCGGGATCACCGCGTCCGACGGCTTGCCCGGCGCGGGCATCTTGCCGCCCTTGGCACGGACCCAGGCGGCGAATTCGGCGGGCGACACCGCCTCGACCGCGATCGGCATGAACGCATGGCGCGCGCCGCACAGCTCCGAACACTGGCCGAAGTAGAGGCCCGGCTTCTCGATCGTGAAGCTGGTCTCGTTCAGGCGGCCGGGGATCGCGTCCAGCTTGATCCAGAAGGCGGGGACCGCCCAGCTGTGGATCACGTCGTTGGCGGTGGTGATCAGCCGGATCGGGACACCCACCGGCAGGACGATGCGGTTGTCGGTCGCCATCAGCCGCGGGCCGTCGGCCGCGGTGCGCGCGCGCTCGCCGGGCGCGACCTGATTGGCTTCCTTCAGCATGTTGGCGGTGATCTCGATCCCGCCATGGTCGGGATATTGATAGCTCCAGAACCACTGGTTGCCGATCGCCTTGAGCGTCACGGCATTGGCCGGCGCGGGCTTGAACTGCGCCTGGAGCAGCCCGATCGAGGGCACCGCGATGGCGACCAGGATCAGCACCGGGGCCAGCGTCCACACGATCTCGATCGCGGTGTTGTGGCTGGTCTTCGACGGATTGGGGTTCGCGCCGGCGCGGAAGCGGATGACGACAACGACGAGCAGGATCAGGACGAAGATCGAGATGATCGTGATGAGCGGCAGCAGCACGCGATCGTGAAACCAGTGCGCGCGCAGCCCGTTCTTGGTGACCTGCGGCTGGATGCCCATCAGCCCGTCGGTGGGCTGGCCCAGCATCGGCTTGACCGTCATCGCCGGGGCGCCGTCCATCGCCAGCACCGGAGAGGCCGAGGCGGCATCGGCCTTTTGCACCGAACCGCCCGACGTGCCCTGATTCGCATCGGCGGGGCGCAGCCCGGTCGGCGCGGCGGTGGCGGCGGTGGCCGGCGAAGCGCCGATCGTCGCGGTGGGGGTCGTCGCAGCGGGGGCCGCTGGCGCCTGCGCGGTGGCGGCGCCCGCGAGCCCGGCAATCGCCAGGCTCGCCGCGAGCATCCATCCCTTGATCCCGGTTTTCAGCATTGTGTTATCGTCACCCCTGCTCGTGGCACGCGCGTCCGCGCGCCGGGCGTAGGACGCCCCTCCTGACCGGCCTATACGCAGACCACCCCCCTCCCTCAAGAGGGCGCGCGCATCCACCGCCGCGCGTTGCGCGTTGCACCCCCGTCGGCCGATCCCTAATGGAGCGCGGCAAGGAGGTTGCCGACCCGATGACCGAACAAGACGTCCTCGCCGAATTCCGTGCCGCCGATGCGCTGCTGGAGGGGCATTTCATCCTGTCGTCGGGACTGCGCAGCCCGCGCTACCTGCAATGCGCGCGCGTGCTGATGGACCCGCGCCGCGGCGCGCGGCTGTGCGAGGCGCTGGCCGCGCGCATCCCCGCCGAGTTGCGCGCGCGGATCAGCGCGGTCGTCTCCCCCGCGATGGGCGGGGTGATCGCCGGGCACGAAATGGCGCGCGCGCTGGGGGTGGAGGCAATGTTCGTCGAACGCCCCACCGGCACGTTCGAGCTGCGCCGCGGCTTCCGGCTGGAGCAGGGCCAGGACGTGCTGATGATGGAGGACGTCGTCACCACCGGGCTGTCCAGCCGGGAGGCGATCAAGGCGATCGAGGCGGCGGGCGGGCGCGTGATCGCGGGCGCCGCGCTGGTCGACCGGTCGAACGGGACGGCCGACATCGGGGTGCCGTTCTTCCCGCTGATCCGGCTGGACGTTCCGACCTACGAGGCGGACGCGGTGCCGCCGGAGCTGGCGGCGATCCCGGCGATCAAGCCGGGCAGCCGGGCGGCGGCGTGATGGCGGGGGATACCGCCCCGCTGCGGCTGGGGGTCAACATCGACCATGTCGCCACGGTGCGCAACGCACGCGGCGGCGGCCTGCCCGATCCGGTGCGCGCCGCGCTGCTGGCGGCCGCGGCGGGGGCGGACGGCATCACCGCGCACCTGCGCGAGGATCGCCGCCACATCACCGATGCGGATATCGAGCGGCTGTCGACCGGCCTCGCCATCCCGCTCAACCTGGAGATGGCGGCAACCGAAGAGATGCTGGCGATCGCGCTGCGCCACCGCCCGCACGCCGCCTGCATCGTCCCCGAAAAGCGTGAGGAGCGCACCACCGAGGGCGGGATCGACGCCGCAGGCCAGCACAATCGGTTGGCGCCGATGGTGCGCGAACTGGCCGATGCGGGCATCCGCGTGTCGCTGTTCATCGAACCCGACCCGCGGCAGATCGCGGCGGCGGTGTCGCTGGGCGCGCCGGTGGTCGAGCTGCACACCGGCCGCTACGCCGAACTGGCGGGCGAGGAACAGGTGGCCGAGCTGCGCCGGCTGGCGGACGCCGCGGCGCTGGCGGCGAAGAACGGGATCGAGGTGCACGCCGGCCACGGCCTGACGTTCGACAATGTCGTCCCCGTCGCCGCGATCCCGCAGGTGCGCGAGCTGAACATCGGCCATTTCCTGATCGGCGAGGCGATCTTCGTCGGGCTGGAGGCGAGCGTCGCGCGGATGAAGACGCTGATGGACAGCGCGCGGTAATGATCGTCGGGCTGGGTTCCGACCTGTGCAACATCGAGCGCATCCAGGCCTCGCTCGACCGGTTCGGCGCGCGGTTCGAGGCGCGGGTGTTCACCGACGTGGAACGCGCCAAGGCAGGCCGGCGACCCTATACCCGCGCCGGCACCTACGCCAAGCGGTTCGCCGCGAAGGAGGCGTTTTCCAAGGCGGTCGGCACCGGGTTCAAGCGCGGCGTGTTCATGAAGGACATCGGCGTCGTCAACGCGCCGTCGGGGGCGCCGACGCTGGCGCTGACCGGCGGGGCGAAGGCGCGGCTGGACGCGATGATCCCCGCCGGGCACGCGGCGCGCATCCATCTGACGTTGACCGACGACCACCCCTGGGCGCAGGCGTTCGTCATCATCGAGGCGATTCCGCTTCCCCCCGCAGGAGCCGAGTAGTTTATGGCCGAGGAGATCGCGTTGACCGGCGAACCGCCCGCCGCCCCGCCGGTTGACAACACCCCGGCAGACCACGCGCCCGCCCCCCGGTTCGACTGGTGGGCGGAGGCCAAGGGGCTGTTCTGGCTGATCCTGGCGGTGCTGGGCTTCCACAGCTTCATCGCCAAGCCGTTCTACATCCCCAGCGAATCGATGCTGCCGGGGCTGATGGTCGGCGACCGGCTGGTGGTGTCGAAGTTCGCCTATGGCTGGTCGTTCGTGTCGCCGACCATCCCCAATCCGGTCGCGATCGTCGAGGACGTGGTGTTCCACCGCCCGGTCGACGGCTGGTCGGTGCAGCTGCCCTTCATCCACGGCCGGCTGTGGGGGCGGATGCCCGATCGCGGCGACGTGGTGATCGTCACCCCGCCGGGGCAGACCAGCGACTATATCAAGCGGGTGATTGGCCTGCCGGGCGAAACGCTCGCGGTGCGCGGCGGCACCGTCTACATCAACGGGCGCGCGATCGCGCGCGGGCCGATGCACTATCGCGAGCTGCCGGTGGACGCCAATGCCACGTGCGACCCGCTGCAATACGGCCCGGCGCGCACCGTGTTTCCCGACGGCAGACTCGTCTGCCGTCGGGAAACAC
>NZ_LSJO01000277.1:0-12757 GCF_001556735.1 Sphingomonas sp. CCH9-F2
GTCCGGCGGTGGGCGGCGGGCGGGGTCATCGCGGGCGCCGATAGCGCAAGAGCGAGCCCGCGTCGCCCCCCGCTGCCTTATCTTGGCCGGGTTGCGCGCCTACATCCCGGATATGGCGATGCTTCTTTCCGTTCTGATGCTGGTGGCCGCGCCGGCGACAGATCCCCTGGCTGGCGTGTGGCGCAATGCCGGCGACAGCGTGCGTATCCGCGTGGCGCCGTGCCGCGATGCGCCTGGCATGTGCGGTACCGTCATTTCCGCCAGCCCGAAGGCGCGTGAGGATGCCGCGCGCGGCGGGACCGACCGGCTGGTCGGCGCGCGCCTGTTCGAAGGGTTCGAGCGCGATGAGGACGGCAGCTGGGCGGGCAGCGTCTTCGTCCCCGATATCGGCGCGCGCGTCGACGGCACGTTGCGGCTGGAGGGGCGCGGGACGCTGGTCGCGCAAGGGTGCCTGTTCGCCGGCTTCGGTTGCCGCGAGCAGCGCTGGACGCGCGTGAGCGTGCGATGATGCCGCCGATCGCGCCGCGGTGATCCACCTGTCGGTCGCGATCGGCCGGTTCTTCGAGGCATTGTTCTACGCGATCCTGAAGGTGGCCGGCGTCGCGGCGGCGGCGGTGCTGGGGATTGCGCTGACGGGCGCGATCCTGTTCTGGGTGGCGCGGATGCTGATCGTGCGGGGACGATAGGGATGGGAGCGCAACCGGCCTGGCCGCCGCGATCGACGCCGCGGCTGTTCGTGGAAACCGCGCTGGCCGCGGGGCCGCTGCGGCTGGACGGCGCGGCGGCGCATTATCTGGTCGCGGTGATGCGCATCAGGCCGGGCGATCCGGTGAAGCTGTTCGACGACGCGACCGGCGAATGGCTGGCCGTCGCCGCGACGGTCGGCAAGCGCGACCTGACGCTGGACGTGACCGAGCGGCTGCGCGCGCGCGAGGCGGTGCCCGACCTGTGGCTGGTCGCCGCGCCGCTGAAGAAGGGGCGCGTCGACTGGATGGCGGAAAAGGCGTGCGAACTGGGCGTCGCGCGGCTGGTGCCGGTGGTGACGCGGCGCACCGTGGTCGACCGTCCGAATACCGAGCGGCTGCGCACCCAGATGATCGAGGCCGCCGAGCAATGCGGGCGCACCGCGTTGCCCGAGGTCGTGGAGGCGGTGAAGCTGCCGGCGCTGCTGCGCGACTGGCCCGCGGAGCGTGCGCTGTTCTTCGCCGACGAAACCGGCGGCGTGCCCGCGGCGGAGGCGATGATCGCGCGCGCCGGACCGGCGGCGATCCTGATCGGGCCGGAGGGCGGGTTCGACGATGACGAGCGCGCCGCGATCCGCGCCTGCCCGGCGGCGACCGGCATCGCGCTCGGCCCGCGCATCCTGCGTGCGGAGACCGCGGCGGCGGCGGCCGTGGCGGTATGGATGGCGGTTGGCGGGGACTGGAAAAGCAGCACTTCACCTGACGCAAGCAGCACCCTCTAGCGCGGGCGTTCACGGCGCAGTAAGGCGCCGCCATGACGACGAAGACCGTTTCGAACAGCAACGCAGCGGTCATTGAATCGCGCGACCAGCTCATCGCCCATTTCGCCGGTGGCGAGAAGCCGGCGAACCGCTGGCGGATCGGTACCGAGCACGAGAAGTTCGTCTATTCCACCACCGATCACCACGCCCCGTCGTGGGGCGAGCCGGGGGGCATCCGTGCGCTGCTGCTGGAGTTGGTCCAGCATGGCTGGACCCCGGTGGAGGAGGGCGGCAACATCATCGCGCTGACCGGCGCCGACGGGTCGGTCAGCCTGGAGCCGGCGGGGCAGTTCGAACTGTCGGGCGCGCCGCTCGACAACCTGCACCAGACCTGCGCCGAAACCGGCCGCCACCTGCAGCAGGTGAAGGCGGCGGGCGAGAAGCTGGGCATCGGCTTCCTGGGGCTGGGGATGTGGCCAGACAAGACGCGCGACGCGCTGCCGATCATGCCCAAGGGCCGCTATGCCATCATGCTGCGCCACATGCCGCGCGTCGGCACGATGGGCCTCGACATGATGCTGCGCACGTGCACGATCCAGGTGAACCTGGACTATGCCAGCGAAGCGGACATGGCGAAGAAGTTCCGCGTCGGGCTGGCGCTGCAACCGCTGGCGACCGCGCTGTTCGCCAATTCGCCGTTCACGGAGGGCAAGCCGAACGGCTTCCTCAGCTATCGCAGCCACATCTGGTCGGATACCGACCCGGCGCGGACGGGGATGCTGCCGTTCGTGTTCGAGGACGGTTTCGGCTACGAGCGCTATGCCGACTATATGCTCGATGTGCCGATGTACTTCGTCTATCGTGAGGGGCGGTACATCGACGCGGCGGGGCTGTCGTTCCGCGATTTCCTGAAGGGCGAATTGTCGGTCCTGCCCGGCGAGAAGCCGACGATGGACGACTGGAACGACCATCTGTCCACCGCCTTCCCCGAAGTGCGGCTGAAGACCTTCCTTGAGATGCGCGGCGCCGATGGCGGGCCGTGGGGGCGGATCTGCGCGCTGCCGGCGCTGTGGGTCGGGCTGCTCTACGATCAGGGCGCGCTGGATGCGGCGTGGGACGTGGTGAAGGACTGGACGCTCGAGGAGCGGCAGGCGCTGCGCGATGCGGTGCCGAAGCTGGGTCTGGACGCGCCAATCGCGGGCGGGCGGCGGTTGCGCGACGTGGCCGGGCAGGTGCTCGACATCGCGCACGCGGGACTTGCGGCGCGCGCGCGCACCAATGCGGCGGGTGACGACGAAACAGGCTTCCTGGCGCCGCTGCATGAGATCGTGCGCGGCGGGAAGGTGCCGGCACAGGCGCTGCTGGACCGCTATCACGGCGCCTGGGGCGGCGACGTGTCGCGCGTCTATGGCGAGGAAAGCTTCTAGGCGCCGCTGCGCCCGCGCGCCCAGCGCAGGAAGCGCGGGATCGCGCCGTGGCGCTCGATCCACCTGTCATAGGCCTGATAGGCCGGATCGGCGCGCAGGTGGCGCTCCTCGGTCCGCGCGCGCCAGTAATAGACGCCGCTGACCGCGCCCAGCAGCAGCGTGGCGCGCGCCGCGTCGACCAGGCTGCCGGTCGACAGCATGGGGATGGTCGACAGCCACCAGAACAGGTTCTTCGCCAGATAGGCGGGGTGGCGCGACCAGGCATAGGGGCCGTGGGTCAGGATGCCGCGGTTGGTCAGGTTCGAGAAGCGCAGCCCGAACGCCACCGTCGCCCAGGCGTAGATCGCGGTCAGCACCACCAGCACCGCGCCGGTCAGCGCGAGCATCAGCGGATGCCCCTGCATCCAGTGCGTCCAGTCGGCGGTGCCGGGGCGATAGTCGAACGGGCCGCCGTCGCTCATCATGATGAACGGCGGGTAGCAGATCAGCGCCGCGCTCCACGCCGCCATATAGGGGTTGGCCGAGCGGATTTGCGCATCGAGCGGCCGCATCGTCAGCGCATAGCCGACGGTGGCGAAGGCGACGTCGACCACGAACATGAAGGTGATCAGCCAGTTGGCGAGCGCGACCGGATCGGACAGCAGCGCGCTCCGATCCAGCCGGACGAAGTCGCCGAAATTGCCGGGGACGATCGCCAGCATGAACGCGAAGAACAGCGCCTTCACCGCCCAGGCGCGCAGATGGGCATAGATCGCCTCGCGATCCGCATCGCCGCTGCCCAGCAGCCACGCGCCCATGTGCCACGCGCCGTCGCGCGGCTCCACCAGATAACGGTCGAGCCATAGGACATAGGGGATCGAGGCGACCAGCACGACCGGCGCGGCGCGTTCCAGGCACCACATCGCGAACAGGAAGTTGCCCTCCCAGTAAAAGCGTCCGGTGGCGTAGATCAGCGCGATCCCCGCCCAGGTCGCCCACAGCCCGGTCAGCTTGACGATGCTGATGTCCAGCGTGTCGCGCAGCGGGCGGGCGTTCGACCAGTCGATCCCGGTCGAGGGGCGGCGATGCACCTTGTCGACCAGCAGCGACCACAGCACCATCGGCACGCCGCACGCGACGACGTTGATCAGCGCCGCATACGGCCCGTCCATCCCGAAATGGAGCGCCGTCGCGGTCCAGGCGATCAGCCCGGCCAGCCCGGCCAGCCCCACCCCGTGCGACACGGCGGAAACGGGTCGCGAGCGGGCGCGCGGGGCGACGGCAGGAAGCGCGGCGTCGTGGTACATGGTCGCCGACGCTTAGCGGCGAAGGGTTAACGTTCGCTGGTGGCCGTCAATGTGAGCGGTTGGTCGCCTTCCGGGATCGATCGGCGGTCTCGCGAACGATCGGACTTTGGGAATGGCTGAGTTTGGGTGGAAAGCGGACCTTCGCATCAGTAAGGGGTTAAGACGGATCCGCGATCGGTAGTTCGGCCACGCACCACATGATAGGCGGAAACCACCCAACCCGACGGGTAATGTTTCAGGATCACATACCCCGGACGCCCTACTACTCCAACGGCATCGCAGGATGTTCGAGGGCGGAGTGCCAGGCTAATACTGCGGCCTTGGAACTTCCCTTTGATAACCCTCAAGACCGACACGGTCGCCTCGTCGTGAATCTGAGCACCCCAATTAGGAATCTTCTCTAGCAAGACCTTCAGCACGACTGCATCGGCATCGACGGTTTTCGGCAAAGTTGGCAGGATGTGGTGGTCTACTGCATCAGCACTTATGCAGGCGACTGCTGGCGAGGATGTCACAGCGAGCACCAGTGCCGCACACGTGACAATTGCTGATGCGACGCGGGTGGGCATTGCACAAGCCTAGCCAAGCCGCCGAATGTCCGCAATTGGGCGGGAACCGCCGTCGGATCGACTGAACCGGAACGCCCTTATCGCAGCGCCGCCGCCAGAACCGCGCGGGTGCCGGCGTGCGCCGAATCGTATTCGACGATCGAATCGAGGCTCTGCGCCATCGCGCGGATCAGGCGGGTGCCCACGCCGGTGCCCTTGGGCGCGGCATCGCCGATGCCGATGCCGTCGTCCTCCACGGTCAGGCGGAACCGCTCATCGCCTTCGCGGATCAGCGCGATGCGTACCTCGCCCTGGCCGTCGGGATAGGCGTATTTGCACGCATTGCTGACCAGCTCGGTGACGATCACCCCCAGCGACACCGCGCGGTCGGTCGGCAACTGCACCGATTCGGCGTCGAGGAGCAGCGAACGCGGGCGGTCGGTGGTCGACCATGTCTCCGACAGCTCCCGGATCAGCTGCGCGAGATAGTCGCGCATGTCGACATGCTCGACGTCGTGGCCGGTATAGAGGCGGCGGTGGACGTGCGCGATCGCAACGATGCGGCGTTCGGTATCTTCCAGCGCGGCACGCGCCGCGGCGTCGGTGACCGATCCCGCCTGCAGCCGCACCATCGCCGAGACGAGCTGGAGCGAATTGGCGACGCGGTGGTTCACTTCGGCCAGCAGCGCTTCCAGTCGGGCGTTGCTGGCGCGCAGCGCGGCCTCAGCCTGCGACTTTTCGGCGTGGAGCTCGGCGCGGGCCAGCACCTGCCGGAACGAGGCGTCGAGCAGGTCGAAGAAATCCTCGCCCGGCGTCTTGACGACATAATCGGCCGCGCCGGCGCGTAGCGCGGCGACCGCGACGCGCGTCTCCTCCGATCCGGTGACGTAGACGATCGCGGGGGGACTGGGCAGCTGCATCAGCTGCGCCATCGTTTCCAGCCCGTCGATGCCCGGCATATAGTGATCGACCGCGGCCAGATCGAACCCGCCCGCGCGCGCCGCGGCCACGCCCGCCTCGCCGCCGTCGGCGACGGTGACGTCATAGCCGCGCCGCGTCAGCGCCCGCTCGACCAGCCGGCGGATGCCCGCGTCATCGTCGATGTAGAGGACGCGCCGGCCCATCGCGTCGCTCAACCGCCCTCGCCGAGATCGGGGACCTGGATCACCGAAAGGAACAGCCCTAGCTGGCGGATCGCCTGCGCGAAATTCTCATAATTCACCGGCTTGGTGATATAGACGTTGGC
This sequence comes from Sphingomonas sp. CCH9-F2, assembly GCF_001556735.1. Lineage (NCBI taxonomy): Bacteria > Pseudomonadati > Pseudomonadota > Alphaproteobacteria > Sphingomonadales > Sphingomonadaceae > Sphingomonas > Sphingomonas sp. CCH9-F2. The sequence goes on from NZ_LSJO01000277.1 coordinate 5,952, forward strand.
GCCCAGATCGTAGCAGCGCTGGATTTCGCGGCTGTCGTCGGTGGTGGTCAGCACCACGACGGGGGTGCGTCGCACCGCCGCGTCGCCACCCTTGATCCGCGCCAGGATGTCGGTGCCGCTCATGTCGGGCAGGTTGAGGTCGAGCAGGACCAGCGCCGGGCCGTTGCGCGCCGGGCCGCCATCATCGTTGAAGATATAGTCGAGCGCACTGGTGCCGTCGGTGAAGTGACGGATATCGTTCATGATACCGGCGCGGCGGATGTTCTTTTCGATCAGCCGGGCGTGCCCTTCGTCGTCCTCGATCATGACGATGCTGACGGACTGGTGCGCGTTCATTCGACGGTTTCCTGCGATGCGTAGGTAAGGGGTAGCGACAGGCGGAAGGTGGCGCCTTCACCCAGGGCAGAAGAAAGATCGATCAGCCCGCCGAGACGGAACACCAGCGCACGCACCGTGGCAAGCCCGATTCCCTCGCCGGGGCGATCCTGCGTGCCCGAACGGCGGAACAGGTCGAACACGCGTGCATGATCGCGCGGGTCGATGCCGCGCCCGTTGTCGGCGATCTCGAACACCGCGCGGCTGCCCTCGCAGTGGCCGCGCACGACGATCCGTCCGGGCACGCCCGGGCGCAGATATTTCACCGCATTCTCGATGAGGTTCGACAGGATCTGGTCGATCGAAAAGCGGTCGCTGACGATCTCGGGCAGGTCGCCCTCTACCTCCAGCGTAGCGTCGGCGTCGGCCAGCCGGTGCGCCAGCGTCTCGCGGATCTGTCCGACCATCGCGGCGATGTCGAGCCGTTCGGGTGCCAGCGCGCGGCGCCCCTGACGCGACAGCTGGAGGATGGCGTTGATCAGCCGGTCCATCTTCTGCGTCGAGGTGCGGATGAAGCCGATCGCCTCGGGCAGGTCCTCGCGCGCGGCGAAGCGGGCGTCGTCGGTCAGCAACTGCGGCGCCTCCGCCTCGACCCGGTCGACCAGCTGCGACAGCTGGCCGGTGGCGCTCTCCAGCTCGGCGGTGAAACCCATGACGTTGACCAGCGGCGAGCGCAGGTCATGGCTGACGATATAGGCGAACCGCTGGATTTCCTCGTTCGCGCGGGTCAGGTCCGCGGTCCGTTCGGTGACGCGATCCTCCAGCCCCGCGTTGAGCGCGCGTAGCGCATCGTGCGAGCGCGCCAGGTCGCGGGTGTAGCCCAGCACGGTCAGCAGCGAGGCGACCACCGCGACCGCCAGCAGGATGCCCGCCACCGCCAGGACGACGTAGAACATCCGCTCGCTGGTGGCGACGTCGCGTTCGCGGATGGTCAGCAGCCGGCGTTCCTCCCGCGCCATCCGGTCGAGCGTCGCGCGGATCGACGCCATCGGCAGCGCGGAATGCTCGACATCGAATGCGGCGCGCGCGCCGGCGACGTCGCCCGCCGTGATGCGCGCGATCGATTCCTCGCGCAGCACGACGAGCCGCCGGACCTGGTCGAGCAGCGTCGCGTAATAGGCGACCTGGACCGGATTGTCGCTGGTCAGCCGGCGGATACGCTTGAGCGCGTCCGGCAGCGCCTGCGCGCTGCGGCGGTAGATCGCTAGGAAGTCGCGCTGCCCGGGCGCGAGCAGATAGCCGCGCCGCGTCGTCTCACCACGTTCCAGCAGCTGGCGCGCGTCGAGCACCGCATTCTCCACCTCATAGGTGTGCGATACCGCGCGGATGTGCTGCTGGCTGCGGCCGGTCATCCACACGGCGGCGCCGCCGGCCAGGATCAGCGCCAGAAACGCGACCACCATGACCCCGCGCAGGCGGCGGCCGATCCCTTTGTCCCGAAGGATCGCGCGAATATCCAGGGTTGCCATCGTGGGACGGCGTATCGCGCACGACCGCGCGGCGCCAGCCCCGCCGACGAATTACAGCAGCAATTCCTGCGGGCTGATCCGACCGACATGCCCGCCGCCGCGGCGCCGGGCCATTTCGGTTTCCGCGGTGAAGCGGATGTCGGGATCGCGATCGGTCATGAACTTGACCAGGCTCTCCTCCTCGATCTCACGCCATTCCTTGCCGCGATCCGGGCCGTAACGGACACGCGGCAACAGGCCGGGGGCCTTCGACCATTCGATCAACTGCGCCACCGACGCCTCGTTCAGCTGGTCGCGCAGATGATGCGCGGTGACATAGGCGTCGGGAAAGGCGCGGTGCGCGGGCAGGCCGCGTTCATGCTCCAGCCCGGCGGGCTTGCGCCAGTAGCGCAGCACCTGATTCGAGAAGCTGGGCGAATCGGGCCACAGCCGCAGTGCGCATTTCCACGTGCAGATCCATTCCGCGCCATGCGTCAGCGCGGGCGTGCAGAACTGTTCCTCGAACGCGGCGCGATGCGCGGCCAGCGCGATGCGGCGCGGCCAAGGGTCCAGCACCTGTCGCGCGACGTCCTGCCACCATGGTGCGTCGGCGACATCCTCGTCCCGGATATGGTGGACCGCCTGCGTGATCGGCGGCATCGGGCGGCCGGGGTTGACCAGGATGTTGCCGCCCTCGCCCTGCAATTCCCAGCGGCCGTCAGCGCCCAGCGCCACGTCCTGCCAACCCACTTCGCACACGCCGTGGACGGGCGGGGGCGAGCCGGTCGTCTCCAGGTCGATGACGCGGATGATCTGGCTCTGGGTACGGCGGGGATACATCATCGGGCGTATAGTGGGCGTTCAGGCGCGCGAATACCACCGCACGCCATCGCGCATCGCATGGACGGCGCGTCCGCTCAGCTCCAGCCGGCGCAGGTGCGCCAGCGTCTCACCGGTGGCCATGCCGATCACGTCGGGGCCGATCGGGCGGCGGAACAGCTGGCCGAAACAGTCGACCGCGCGCCGTGGCGTCGCCAGATGCGCCTCCAGCGCGTCGAGCCGGTCGAGATGCTCGCGCTCCAGCGCGTCGAGCCGGGCGTGCAGGCCGTAGAAGGGATCGCCATGCCCCGGCAGCACCAGCAGGTCGTCGGGCAGCGCGCGGAACCGCTCGATCGAGGCGAGCCAGTCGCCGAGCGGGTCCCCCCCCGGCTCGTTGGCGTGGAGCGAGACGTTGGAGCTGATCCGCGGCAGCACCTGGTCGCCGGCGATCAGGATCCGACGCTGCTCGTCCAGCAGGCACGCATGTTCCGGGCTGTGCCCGCTGCCGACCACCACGCGCCACGCGGTGCCGCCAATCGACAGCATCTCGCCGTCGCGAATGCGGGTATAGCCGAGCGGCAGCGGCGCGATCATCTTGCCGAACTGCGCGAAGCCGCCCTTCGCCGCCTCGGCGATCTGCGCATCGTCCCAGCCGGCGGCGCGCCAGAAGGCGACCTGCTCCTCCGGCACCTCGGGCCGCGCATCCGCCGACAGCATCCGCGCCATCAGCCATTCGGTGCGCGTCATCAGGATCGGCGCATCGCCGAAGCGGCGCGACAGCCAGCCAGCCAGCCCGATGTGATCGGGGTGCATGTGCGTGCACAGGATGCGCGCGATCCGCTGCCCGGCGAGCGGGCCGTCGAGGATCGTACGCCACGCCTCGGTCGAGCGCGGCGAGGCGGTGCCGGTGTCGATCGCCAGCAACTCCCCCGATCCGTCCGCGCCATCGTCGAGGATCAGGCCGTTGACGTGCTTGAGCGGGCCCGACATCGGCACCCGCCACCAACGGATGCCGGGTGCGATCGTCAGCAATTCGCCCGGCTGCGGCGCGCGGTCGCCGAAGGGAAAGGTAAGGCCGGCGGCGCTGGTCGGCACCAGGCTTTCGTCGCCGATCAGGCCGCGCTGGAAATGGGTTGCCATGCCCGCGACGCTAGGCCGGGCGGACGGAGAATGTCACGCGCTAAGTGAAGCGGGCGGCTTAGCAGGAAGGATGCCGCCCGTCGGGTCGGGCTTACCGCTTGAACGGATCCTCGAACCCGCCGATCCGGTCGGGCTCCCCTGCGCCTTCCGCCTCGCGGCTGGCCTGTTCGCGCTCGGCGCGCAGCGAGGCGATCAGCGCCTCGCGGTCACCGTCCAGGCGCGTGTCGGTCTGCTGCTGCTCGATACCGGCCGCCTTCGCCGCCTTCGACACCGCGGCGTCCAGCTCGCGCTGCGTCGTCAGGCCCAGCGTGACCGGATCCTTGGGCGTGATGTTGGCGATGTTCCAGTGGCTGCGATCGCGGATCGCGGCGATGGTGGTGCGGGTGGTGCCGATCAGGTTGCCGATCGCGCCGTCCGAGATTTCCGGATGGTTGCGGATGATCCAGGCGATGCCGTCGGGCTTGTCCTGCCGCTTGCTGACCGGGGTGTAGCGCGGCCCCTTGGTGCGGCGCACCTGGTCCGGCCCCTTGGTCATCTTCATGCGGTAATCGGGATCGGCCTGCGCCTTGTCGATTTCGTCCTGCGTCAGTTCGTGCGCGCGGACGGGATCGCGGCCGGTCAGCTTCGTCGCGGCGGTATCGTCCGCGATCGCCTGCACCTCCAGGATGTGCAGGCCGCAGAAATCCGCGATCTGCTCGAACGACAGCGCGGTATTGTCGACCAGCCAGGAGGCGGTGGCATGCGGCATGAGCGGCTGGGCCATGCGGGGAACTCCATAAATACAAAGGGCCGCCCCTTACCGGAGCGGCCGCAAATCTGCCTCGACTTAGTGCACACCGCCCGCAAGGGCAAGCGGGCGGGTTACGCCGCGCGTGCCAGTGCCGGACCGAAGGGTTCCAGCGCCTCCAGGAACTGTCGCGCGCTGGCCGCCCAGGTGAAGCGCGCGCCCGCCGCCGCGCAGGTTTCGCGGTCGAGCGTCAGCGCGCCGGCGATCGCGGCGGGCAGATCCTGATCCATCACGCCGGTGTCGGGGGTCAGTACGTCGACCGGGCCGGGCACCGGATAGGCGGCGACCGGCGTTCCGCAGGCCAGCGCCTCGATCATCACCAGGCCGAACGTATCGGTGCGACTGGGAAAGACCAGCACGTCGGCGGAGCGATAGGCCGCGGCCAGATCGTCCGCGAACAGTGCGCCCAGGAAGATCGCGTCGGGGAACTGGCGTTGCAGCGCGGCGCGCGCCGGGCCGTCGCCGACCACCACCTTCGTCCCCGGAACGTCCGCCGACAGGAAGGCGGCGATGTTCTTTTCCACCGCGACGCGCCCGACGTGCAGCAATACCGGTCCGGCCAGCCCCTGCAGCGCCGGCAACCGCGCGCCGGCGGGCGAGAAGACCGGCGCAACCCCCCGGCCCCAGCGGCGCACGCGCGGCAGCCCGTGGTCGCGCAATGCGCCCTCGATCGTCGGTGTGGACGCCAGAATCGCCGCGGCGGGGGCGTGGAACCAGCGGACGTAGCGCCAGATCCATTCGGGATCGGCGCCGGTGCGCGCGGCGACATATTCGGGGAATTGCGTGTGATAGGCGGTGGTGAACGGCAAATGCCGCGACAGGCACCAGCGCCGCGCCGCCACGCCCAGCGGCCCTTCGGTGGCGATATGTACCGCCTGCGCACCGAACGCGGCGATGCGCCGCCCGATCGCGGCCGGGGTCATCAGCGCCAGGCGGATTTCGGGGTAGGTGGGGCAGGGCACCGAACGCACCCCGGCGGGGGAGACGACCAGTATCTCATGCCCCTGCGCGCGCAGTTCGGCGATGACCGATTCGAGCGTGCGCACCACGCCGTTGACCTGCGGCGCCCAGGCGTCGGTGACGATCGCGATCCGCATCGCGCGCTCAGGCCGCGGCCAGCGCGAGCGGGGCCTCGGCGGCTTCGCGGCGCGCGATCTCGTCGGCCCAGTGGAGGATCTCCATCCGGCCGTCGAAATGCTCGACCAGCGCGGTGCATCCCTCCACCCAGTCGCCGTCGTTGTAATAGGCGACGCCCGCGATCTCGCGGATCTCGGCGGTGTGGATGTGCCCGCATACCACCCCGTCGACACCGCGGCTGCCCGCCGCCTCCGCCACGATCTCCTCGAACCGGGAGATGAACGCGACCGCGTTCTTCACCTTGGCCTTGGCATGCTTGCTGAGCGACCAATAAGGCATGCCGAACTTGCGGCGCACCGCGCTGACCGCGCGGTTCAGCGTCATCAGCGCGGTATAGGCCGCATCGCCGACATGCGCGAGCCAGCGGTGCGACAGCGTGATCGCGTCGAATTCGTCGCCATGCAGCACCAAAAGGCGGCGGCCGTCGGCGGTTTCGTGCACCGCCTTGCGCCGGATCTTGATCCCGCCGAAGTCGAGGCCCGCGAACTGGCGGAACATCTCGTCATGGTTGCCGGGGATATAGACCATCCGCGTGCCGCGCCGCGCGCGCTTCATCAACCGCCAGATGACGTCGTTGTGCGCGGCGGGCCAGAAGAACCTCTTCTTCAGCTGCCAGCCGTCGATAATGTCGCCGACCAGATACATCGTGTCGCTGTCGACATGGTCGAGGAAGTCGATCAGCATGTCGGCATTGCAGCCGCGCGTGCCCAAATGCACGTCGCTGATCCAGATCGTGCGATAGCGACGGCGGTCGCCGCTCGCCTGTTCGGGGCGATGCGGGCGCGAGTTCGCGAAATCGAACAGGTCGGTGACGTCGGCGAAATGGCCGGTGGCGTCGGTCGCGTCGGTCGTCATGTCCGTCAGCTGCATCGGGGTCATCCTCCCTCGCCCGCCAGCTATGCCGCCGGTATATTACGCCGCCATCACGCGGCCGTGACGGTTGCGCGGCCGCCACGTGACGGTTGTGGGTCAGTCGCGCCCGCCCGCTGTTGCAGCGCGGGCACGGTCGGCGCGAGAAATGCCGCTGTCGCGTGACTGCAACATGGCGCTGCTTTAGGGGCGGGATGCGCGCCCGGCGTAACGTCCGCGCTATGCAGGGC
>NZ_LSJO01000278.1:0-527 GCF_001556735.1 Sphingomonas sp. CCH9-F2
GCGAGTCCGCCATGTCCTCGCGCCACATGGCGACTTCCGCCGGCGTGCCGCGCGTAAAGTCTATCGCGCGCACTTCGGTGCGGATCACCTCGATATCGAACGTGATCATCAACTACCCCTCCTCACCGTTTTGCAAGAGCAGATAATTCAGTGCATCCACCGCATCGCGCTCGGTAGCAAAGAGGAGATCAAGCCAGCGGGCCTCCACCGCAGACCAGAGACCCCAAGCACCGTCCAATTTCGGTTCAGGGCGTTGCGCGACACGATAATCGCTGGCGCTCATCAGCGCGCCTCCTTAGCATCGCTTTCGGCGTCGAACGCCCGCTTGCCGCGCCGCTTCCACAGCGCCAGCACGTTGCCGGCGCCATCGCCCCGCGCGCGTCCGGCGAGATCGAGCAGCGCGCCGTAGAGCGTGGCGCGATCGTCGTTGGCCAGCTCGACCAGCCCGGCTTTCTGGACGAGGCCGCCCAGCTCGATCAGGTGGCGGGTCCGTTCGCGACGTTGCACGACCCAGGCCCTGCTATCCG
>NZ_LSJO01000279.1:0-11372 GCF_001556735.1 Sphingomonas sp. CCH9-F2
TTTTCGACGCCGATCACCCCGCTACCGGGGTCCTTTTTCCACGCCGATCCACAGTAGGACCGCGCGAAGGGGTTTGCCCGCCACGCAGAACAGGTGTGCGCGGTGAAGTAGAAGCCCTGCGACACCCCCTCCCCCGCCTCCAGCTTCCGCACCATCAGGCTGGCGATTTAGAGGACGATCTCCTTGTCGTAGATCGTCGCCACGCCCTTGGCGGTCTGAACCGCCCCGGGGTTTGCCGGAGGCCGGCAGAACCCGGCAGATCGGCTCGACCCCGTACACCTTGCGATGCGCGTCGATAAACGACACCATCACTTCGCTCGGCGGTCGAACTCCGCCATCGCAAAATACGCCGACGCCTTACGCAGGATCTCGTTAGCCTGTGACGTGCTCCCAGTCTTGTTACCGCTCAGACGTAGATCCCGTGGGGTTCATGCTTGATGGTTGAGGGGATGGAAAACGTGGTGCGGGGCATGCCCCGCACCACGTTGGCCGGCGATCTGGGCAGGGGTGCGCCCGCCAAGGCGGGAGTGCGGCCTGACGGTGTTGTAGTCGTGCTGCTAGGCGGCCAGCACGGCCCTGGCATGGGCCAGCGAGGTGAACAGCGTCTCGTTGAGACACTCCTCGCGCAGTCGGCCGTTGAAGCTCTCCACGAACGCGTTCTGGGTCGGCTTGCCAGAAACGATATAGTGCCATTCTACCTGCCGCTCCTGTGACCAGCGCAGGATGGTGACCGAGGTGAGCTAGGTGTTATTTTCGCTGACCACAAGGAGCGGGTTGCCACGCTCGCCCAGCAACATCGTCAGCGCGCGCGTGACACGGGCGCCGGACAGCGAGGTGTCCGCCACCAAGGCCAGGCATTCCCGGCTGAAGTCATCGACCACCGCCAGGATGCGGAAGCGCCGGCCGCAGATGAAGGCGTCCAACACGAAGTCGAGGCTCCAGCGCTGGTTCAGCCCCTCGCCGACCGGCGAACAGTGTCCAACAACTGTTGGTCGCCAGCCGGTAGTTCACCAGCGCGCAAACCGCCTGATCCCCGCCGCCCAGCAGATAGTTGGCCGAGCGGACTGCGATCCACGATGGCGGCAGCGCCATCGCCGCATGGAAATAGCTGCCGACGCAGAGCAACCAGACGATCGACAGGGCGCACCGACCTTGCGACCCGACCAGTCTCTGGCCCAGACGGTATAGCTGACCTTCGTCCGCGGCTGCTGCTCGAGGCTCCTGATGGCGGCGGTGTTATCCCGCAACGCCTCGGTGTGGTCACGCTGCCGTTCGTCGATGGCATCCAGACGCGGCTGCCTGTCGATTCGTTCGGCAAGCATCCGCATCTTCGTCCTGATCGGATTGAAGCTGGCGGTGATGCGCTCCGGCAAGCCTTGATGAACTCGGTCCGGGCCCGCGTCAGCGCCACCTGGTCCTCACGCTCGAGCTTGTGCATGTTGCTCTCATTGGCTGCCCAGCTTTGCGCGATGGATGAATATGTCGCGGTCGCTTTGGCGATCGGGGTCGATCCCGTAGCCTTGCTCGGCGAGCTTCTTTCTGAAAATCGCTCCTGATTGAAGCCCAAGAGCACTCGTCGATGCGATACGCAAACACCTGCTCCAACCGGCATCACCATGCTCATCCGTTCAGCAGTCTGTGGGCTGACCGGACGAATGCTGGCATTCGGCAAGGCTCGCCCCCGGCATTTCCCCTATCGCGATCTGAAAACCCCACAGGCTCTTGGGGAGGTCTAGGGCGTTTTGACGGGCTTTTGTCAGCGTTCCCGTGAGATACGCGCCCGCGCTGTGGCGGATGTCGCCGTGAGCTTGCCGTTCCGCCGTGACGAACAGGGCGATCGTCGCGTCGTCGCGGCCGAGCTGGTCGAGCGCCTCGATCCAGGTGCCGGCGCGGATGCCGAGGTCGTGGCGCAGGCGCGCGGCGGCCGCGTGGAGGTCGGGCCAGCCGGGGCGCGGGGCGGTCACGTACATCGCCGCGGACGGGAACATCGCGAGCAGATCGACGGCGCGCGCCTTGAACACGCTGCGCGATGGCGAGGACCCGCCACCGATCGGCGTCGAACTACCATCCCGATCGCCTGTTACAGGAATGGGAGGAGGAGTAGTTTGTGTTCCGGCATCCACCGTGCCGCATACCCGCACGGTGTTGCTTTTTGCGGCACGGTGGGCCCCGGAACAGATCCGAGGTGACGCCTGTTGCGGTGCGCGTTCGAGGGGCCTGCACGACGGAAGGATGCCGCCTTACCCCGCATAGGCCTTCACCAGATCGAACAGGTAATTGCGCGCAGCGTAGAGCGAGCTGACGCGGATCCGTTCGTTGAGGCCGTGGATGCCGTTGAAATCGGGGTCGAGGAACGTGCCCGGTGCGCCGTAGACGGGGATGCCCACCGCCTCCAGGAACACGCCGTCGGTCGCGCCGGTCGACATGCTGGGCAGCATCGGCACGCCGGGGAAATGCTTGCTTGCCACCGCCTGCATCGGCCCCAGCACCTTCGGGTCGAGCGTCGGGGGCACCGCGGTGGGGCGGATCGGCTGGTTGGCGGTCACCGTCACCTTGTCCCCCGCCAGCCGCTTCAACTCGGCCAGCGTCTGGTCGACGGTTTCGCCGGGGAAGATGCGGCAATTGACGTTGGCGGTGGCGCGCTGCGGCAGCGCGTTCTCGGCATGGCCGGCGTTCACCAACGTGGCGACACAGGTGGTGCGCAGCGTCGAGTGCAGCACCTTGTCGCGGCTGACGATCGCGTCGGCGGCCGTGTCGGTCGGATCGGCGAGCAGCCGGGTGATCGCCGCGCCCAGTTCTCCGCCGCGTACCTTCGCGGTCTGCGTGAAGAAAGCGCGTGTCGTGTCGGTGAAGCGGATCGGGAATTCGTGCCCCTGTACCGCCTTGATCGCGTCGGCCAGTTCGTAGATCGCATTCTCGGGGGTCGGCGCCGAGCTGTGCCCGCCCGGATTGGTCGCGACGAGGGTGAAGTTCTGCGCCGCCTTCTCGCCCACCTGCACGCTCAGCAGCTGGCGCTTGCCCGCGGCGTCGAGCAGCCCGCCGCCGCCCTCGTTCAGCGCGAATTCGGCGCCGATCAGCTCGCGCTTGTTCTTCGCCAGCCATTCGGCGCCGTTGAACGCCCAGGTCGTCTCCTCGCCGCAGGTCAGCGCCAGCTTCAGCGTGCGCTTCGGCGTCCACCCAGTCTGTTTGAAGCGGACGAAGGCGTCGGCCCAGATCGCCGACATCGCCTTGTCGTCGACGGTGCCGCGGCCGTAGTAATAGCCGTTCTCCTCCACCAGCGTGAACGGGTCGCGCGTCCAGTCGGCGCGTTTGGCCTCGACCACGTCGAGATGGCCGAGCAGCAGGATCGGCTTGGCCGCGCGGTCGCTGCCCGGCAGGATCGCGACGATCCCGCCGTCGTCGGGATGGTCGGGCGTGGAAAACAGCGTGATGTCGGCATCGCGATAGCCCGCCGCCTTCAGCCGCGCCGCCACCTGCGACGCGGCCTTGGTGCAGCTGCCGACCTTGGCGACGGTGTTGGTCTCGACCATCTCCTTGTACAGGTCGAAGAACGCCTTTTCGTCGGGGCGGTTCTGCGCCGCGGCGGCGGTGGCTATCCCGGTGCCCGCCAGCATCGCTGCCAGCCCTGCGATCAATCCTGCCGTGCGCATCGCATCCCCGCTCTTCTTCGTGTCGCGCCAAGGTTGCAGCGAAACGGGCCGCGTGCAAATCAAAAGGCGGCGGCGGTCGCCTGTCGCGGCATCGCCAGCCGTAGCTCGCGCCGGGCGAAGTCGATCTCCACCCGGCGGAACAGTCGCAGCGCGTCCATCCCCAGCAGGATCGCGGGCTTGTCGGCCAGGCCGAAGGCGCGGAACGGCGCCGCCTCGGCAAAGGCAACCGGCAGGGTCTGGATCGTCGCGCTGCCCAGCGTCATTTCGCGCACGATCGCATAATCGCCGGTCATCGGCTGCCCCAGCACGCCGGTGAACGTCTCCGACGCGATCGGATCGCGCTTGCCCAGCAGGCGGCGCAGCGCGGCATTGCCGATGCTGATCGAGGTGCCGGTGTCCAGGATCACGCGCACCTTGCGCCCCGCGACGCTGGCCTGGGTCACCACCAGCTGGCCGAACAGGTTGCGCGCCTGGATGACGATTTCGTCCGCGGCGGCGCGGCGGGTGCGGCGCTCGGCAGAGGAAGCGGTGACGGTCATCCGCTCCGCGACGAAATCGATCGCCAGCCGCCGGCCCTGCAACGTGTCGATCCCCAGCATCCCCGGCGCGCCGAGCAGCGCGTGGTCGATCGCCGGCGCCTCGATCCGCTCGCCGCCCAATGTGCCGGCGGTGACCGTATCAACGCTAAGTCGCGGCACGATCACCGTATCGGCCTCGCCGGTGCTCGACATCGCGATCAACCGCACCCGCGGCCCCGCCGCCAGCCCCAGCCGCCGCGCCAGCTGGCGCGAGATGACGGTGCGCTGCGCGCCGGTGTCGATCACGAACGGGAACGGCCCTTCGCCCGCGACGCGCACCGGCACGGTCATGCGCGTGTCGGCGGTCAGGAACGACAGGTCCTCGCCGGTGGCGGAATCGATCGCGGCGGGCGGCGTGGCCATGGCCGGTGCAGCGGGTGGGGCGACGGCTGGCGGCTGTGCCACGGCCTCCGTACCCGCCGCGATCAACGCCAGGGCGATCCACCTCTCCATGCGCGGCAGGGTACGCCCGATCCGGCCATTAGCCTAATGAAATCAATCGACCGCCATCGCCTCGGCGGCCAGCGCCTCCGCCTCGATCAGCAGCGCGTCGTCGGCGCTGCCGGTCGCCACCTTCTCGCGCCCGATCAGCGTTAGGACGGGCACCGCCAGCGGCGTGACGCGCGGCAGGTCGACATGCACCATCGTGTCGGCGGCGCGGTCCATCAGGTCCGCCAGCCGCCCCACGTCGGTCATCCGCGCGCGCGCATCGGCCCACGCCGCCTCCAGCAGGACGTGCCCCGGCTCGTACTTGCGCAGCACGTCGTAGATGAGGTCGGTGGAAAAGGTCACCTGACGCCCGGTCTTGCGCTTGCCGGGGTGCTGGCGCTCGACCAGTCCGCCGATCACCGCCACCTCGCGGAACGCGCGCTTCAACAGGTGCGAGCGTTCCACCCAGTCGACGAACTCATGTTCCAGGATGTCGGCGGAAAACAGCGCCGCGGGATGGGCGACCGGCTCCAGCGAATAGGTGGCGATGGCGTAATCGTTGGCGACGAAGCCCAGCGGCTTCAGCCCCTGTGTCTCCATTCGCTTCGTCACCAGCATCCCCAGCGACTGGTGCGCATTCCACCCCTCGAAACTGTACGCGACCATATAATGCCGGCCCTCGCGCGGGAAGGTCTCGACCAGCAGCTGGTCGGGGCGCGGAAGGGTGGAGCGGCGCTGCTGGATTTCCAGCCATTCGCGCACGTCGTCGGGAAAGCGGTGCCACTCGCCCGGCTCGGCCAGGAAATGGCGCACGCGCGCGGCCAGGTTCGTCGACAGCGGCATCCGCGCGCCGCCATAGGTGGGGATGCGCGCCGGCCGGGTGGTGGCGCGCACCACTAGATCCTCGGTATCGATCTTCTCCACCTCCAGGCTCAGCCCGGCGAAGAAGAAGGTGTCGCCATGACTCAGCGTCGCGGCGAAGCCTTCCTCCACCTTGCCCAGCGCGCGCCCGTTGCGGAAGCGGACGGTCAGCATCGTCGCCTCCACGATGATCCCGGCGTTCAGGCGGTGCTGCGCGACGAATTGCGGATGGCTGACGCGCCAGCGCCCGTCGGCATCCTGCGTCAGCCGGCGGAACCGGTCATAGGCGCGCAGCGAATAGCCGCCGTCGCGGATGAACCCCAGCACGCGCTCGAACAGATCGTCGGTCAGCGCCGAATAGGGCAGTGCGCCCCGCACCTCCGCCAGCAAGTCGGCCTGATCGAACGGCGCGGCGCAGGCGCAGGCCATGACATGCTGCGCCAGCACGTCGAGCGCCCCCATGCGGAACACGTCGGCGTCCAGCTCGCCCGCCTCCACCGCGTCCAGCGCGGCGCGCGCCTCCAGATATTCGAAGCGGTTGCCGGGGACCAGGATCGCTTCCGACGGTTCGTCCAGCCGGTGGTTCGACCGCCCGATCCGTTGCAGCAGCCGCGACGATCCCTTGGGCGCGCCCATCTGGATCACGCAATCGACGTCGCCCCAGTCGACCCCCAGGTCCAGGCTGGCGGTGGCAACCAGCGCGCGCAGCCGCCCGGCGGCCATCGCGCCCTCCACCTTGCGCCGCGCCTCCTTCTCCAGGCTGCCGTGGTGGATGCCGATCGGCAGCTGCATCGCATTGGCCTTCCACAGATCCTGGAAGATCAGCTCGGCCAGGCTGCGGGTGTTGCAGAACACGATCGTGGTGCGGTGCGTCTCGATCTCCGCCATCACCTGTTCGGCGGCATAGCGGCCCGAATGGCCCGCCCAGGGGACGCGATCCTCGGGCAGCAGGATCGCGATGTTCGGATCGACCCCGGTATCGCCCGCGACCAGCGCCACCGTGTCGATATCCCCGTCGGGCGCCAGCCATGCGCGATAGCCGTCCGGGTCCGCCACCGTCGCCGACAGCGCGACGCGGCGGCACGCCGGCGCGATCGCCTGCAACCGCGCCATGCACAGCGACAACAGGTCGCCGCGCTTGGTGGTGGCGAAGGCGTGCACCTCGTCCACCACGATCGTCTTCAGGCGCGCGAACATCAGGAAACTGTCGGGATAGCTCAGCAGCAGCGACAATGATTCGGGGGTGGTTAGCAGGATCTGCGGCGGCTTCGCGCGCTGCCGCGCCTTGCGGTCGGACGGGGTATCGCCGGTGCGCGTCTCGACGCGGATGTCGACGCCCATCTCCTCGATCGGCGTCATCAGGTTGCGCTGGATATCGACCGCCAGCGCCTTCAGCGGGGAGACGTACAGCGTGTGCAGCCCGTCGTGCGGATGCGCGATCAGTTCGGCCAGCGTCGGCAGGAACCCGGCCAGCGTCTTGCCCGCGCCGGTCGCGGCGATCAGCAGCGCGTGCCGCCCCGCGCGCGCCTGTTCCAGCATCGCCAGCTGATGCCCGCGCGGGCACCAGCCGCGCGCGGCGAACCAGTCGGTGAGGGCGGGGGGGAGCGTGGCGGTCAAGGCGCTGATGTAGGGTGCTGGGCGGGGTGCCGCCAGATTATGGTCGTGCAGAGACGCGGAGGCGCGGAGAGGTGGAGGATGGGGGGAAGGGGGCCCAGCCAACAAGCCGCTGATCGTCTCCCGCCCGACCCGTCAGGAATGCTTCGCCTCTGCGCTTCTGCGTCTCTGCGCGAACCCACTTTCCTTGACGGATACGATTCCTCCACCGACGGGTTCTCGCACCATGGCGACACGCGGCACGACCCTGGGCGATTGGCTGGAACCGCATCCGACCGGAATCTACGTCCGCCCCGCCGACGCCTGGGTCGATCCCTCCACCCCGCAGCCGCGCGCGTTGGTCACGCACGGCCATGCCGATCACGCGCGCGGCGGGCATGGCGCGGTATGGGCGACGCCGGAGACGCTGGCGATCATGGCGGCGCGCTACGGCCCGCAGGCGGGCGTGCCAGTCGGCTATGGCGAGACGATCCGGCTGGGGGAGTTGGAGGTGGGCTACGTCCCCGCCGGCCATGTGCTGGGATCGGCGCAGATCGTGCTGACCCATCGCGGCGAACGGGTGGTGGTGTCGGGCGACTACAAGCGCCGCCCCGACCCCACCTGCGCCGCGTTCGAGCCGGTGGCGTGCGACGTTTTCATCACCGAAGCGACGTTCGGCCTGCCGGTGTTCCGCCACCCGGACACGGGGGACGAGATCGACAAGCTGGTCGCGCGGCTCCACGCCAATCCGACGCGCTGCGTGCTGGTCGGCGCCTATGCGCTGGGCAAGGCGCAGCGCGTGATCGCGGAGCTGCGCGCGCGCGGCCATGACGCGCCGATCTATATTCACGGCGCGCTCCAGCGCCTGTGCGATCTCTACGCGGACCTGGGCGTATCGCTGGGCGAGCTGATCCCGGTGGCGGGCGTGCCCAAGGCGGCGATGGCGGGGCATGTGGTGATGTGCCCGCCCTCCGCGCTCAACGACCGCTGGTCGCGGCGGCTGCCCGATCCGATCACCGCGATGGCATCGGGCTGGATGCGGGTGCGCCAGCGCGCGCGGCAGAAGAATGTCGAGCTGCCGCTGATCCTGTCCGACCATGCCGACTGGGACGAGCTGACCGCGACGCTGGAGGAGATCGCGCCGAAGGAGGTGTGGGTCACCCACGGGCGCGAGGAGGCGCTGGTCCATTGGTGCATGACGCGCCAGATCCGCGCCCGCGCGCTGGCGCTGGCGGGGTTCGAGGACGAGGACGACTGAGCCGCTCGGCGACGTCCGCCGCCACATCGACGGTCGCGTCCACGGCCCGACTGTTGCCTGATCGTGGCGGATGACACACAACTTGCGCATGGCCCACGCCGCCGATTAGATCAGCGACCCTGACCGATCGAAGGAAGCCTTTCATGCGTTTGCGCCTTGCCGCCGGGTTGTTGCTGGCCACTTCCACGATCGCGGCGGCACAGGATCGCTCCGCGCCCGCCGGCAAGCCTCCCCGCGCCGCGGAGAAGACCGCCGCGGAGGCGCAGAAGGACGCGGTCGAGGCGGGCACCGCGGTCGCCCCGGTGGAGGAGCGCGAGGAACGGTCGAAGGGCGCGGTGACGGTCGCGGGACGGCGGCTGCCCTATACCGCGACCGCCGGGACGCTGACGCTGCGCGATACGGAGGGAAAGCCGACCGCGTCGATGTTCTACACCGCCTATACGCTCGACGGGACGCAGCCGGGCACCAAACGCCCGATCACCTTCTTCTACAACGGCGGGCCGGGCAGCCCGACGTTCTGGCTGCACATGGGGTCGTTCGCCCCGGTGCGGCTCAAGACCGGCAACCCCGAATTCATCCGCCCCGCGCCCTATGACTTCGGGCCGAATCCCTACACGCTGCTCGACAAGACCGACATGGTATTCCTGGACGCGATCGGCGCGGGCTATTCGCGCCCGCTGGGGGATATGAAGCCCGCAGCCTTCTATGGCGTGGACGAGGATGCCGACGCCTTCGCCAAGGCGATCCTTCGCTACGCCACCAAGTTCGGGCGGTGGAACAGCCCCAAGTTTCTGTTCGGCGAAAGCTACGGCACGCTGCGTTCCGGCGCGCTGGCCTATCAGTTGCAGGACCGCGGCATGGCGCTGAACGGCGTGGTGCTGCTCAGCTCGATCATGAACTACGGCTATCGTCAGCCGGGGCTGGACCAGGTCTATCTCAACTATCTGCCCAGCTATGCCGCCACCGCCTGGTATCACAACCGCCTGCAAAACCGCCCCGCGGACGTCGCGACGGTGGTGCAGCAGGCGCGCGAGTTCGCGACCGGGCCGTACATGTCGGCGCTGGCCAAGGGGCAAAACATCTCCGATGCGGAACGCGACCAGGTGGCGGAGGGGATGAGCCGGCTGATCGGCCTGTCGCCCGATTTCATCAAGCGCGCGAACCTGCGCATCGATTTGCCGCGCTTCCAGAAGGAATTGCTGCGCGGCACGCGCCAGACGGTCGGCCGGTTCGATTCGCGCTACACCGGCACCGACAGCGATGCCGCCGGCGAGCGGCCGGAAACCGACGTGTCGTCGGACGCGATCTCGGGCGCGTTCATCGCCACGTTCAACGATTATACGACCCACACCTTAGGATATAAGACCGACATGCCGTACCGCCTGTCGGCGCGCGACGCCGCGGGGTGGACGTGGAACTGGAAGCATGACGCCCCCAATCGCATGGGGCAGCAGAACAACCCCAATACCGCGATCGACCTGGCCGCCGCGATGCGCGCCAACCCGTACCTGCAGGTGCTGTCGATGAACGGCTGGTACGACATGGCCACCCCGTTCTTCGGGACCGAGAACGACCTGGGCCACATGATGCTGGAACCGGGGCAGCGCGCGAACCTGCGCTTCGTCTATTATCCCGCCGGTCACATGACATATCTGAACCCGGAGGCGCTGGTGGCGATGAAGCGCGACCTGTCCGACTGGTACGACCGCGCGGTCGCGGTCGCGCGCTCGGGCACGCCGCCGGTCGCGCCGTCGATCGCGGCGGCGGGGCCGACGCCGAATTGATTACCCGTCGCCCCGTATCGAGTCGCCCCAGCGAAGGCTGGGGCCTCCCCGTGATGACCGACATCCTTTGCCGCGTAAGATCCCAGCCTTCGCTGGGATGACGGTCGTTCGGGAAGCGCTACGCCCCCTGCAACGCCTTCGCCCGGCGGCGCTGCACAGAGCTGCCGATCCCCATCGCCTCGCGATATTTCGCCACCGTGCGCCGCGCGATGCCGAAGCCCTTGGCGTTCAGCATCTCCACCAGCGTATCGTCGGACAGGATCGTGTCGCCCTCGCTCGCGATCAGCGCGCGGATCGCGCTCTTGACCGCTTCGGCCGACACCGCATCGCCGCCGTCGGCGGCCTGGATCGCGGAGGTGAAGAAATATTTCAGCTCGAACAACCCGCGCGCGCAGCTGAGATATTTGTTGCTGGTGACGCGGCTGACGGTCGATTCGTGCATCTCGATCGCCTCGGCCACCTGCCGCAGCGTCAGCGGCTTGAGATGCGCGACGCCTTTCAGGAAGAACGCCTCCTGCTGCTTCACGATCTCGGTCGCGACGCGGATGATCGTGCGCTGCCGCTGGTCCAGCGCCTTGACCAGCCAGTTGGCGCTGGCCAGCTTCTCGGCGAGCCATGCCTTGCTGCCCTTGTCCTGCGGCCCCGCCGACAATTCGCCGTAATAGCGCCGGTTGACCAGCACGCGCGGCAGCGTCGCGCTGTTCATCTCGATCGCCCAGCCGTCGCGCGTGCGCACCACCGTCAGGTCGGGGATCACCGGCATCGGCGCGTCCCCGCCGAAGCGGCAGCCCGGCTTGGGATCATAGCCGCGCAATTCGCGGATCATGTCGGCCAGATCCTCGTCATCGACCCCGCACAGCCGCTTGAGCCGCGGCAGGTCGCCGCGCGCCAGCCAGTCGAGATGGTCGATCAGCCGCGCCATGCACGGGTCGTAGCGGTCGGCCTCGCGCGCCTGGATCGCCAGGCATTCGGCCAGGTCGCGCGCGCCCACCCCGGTCGGCTCGAAGCGCTGGATGCCGGCCAGCACCGCCTCGACATGGCGCAGCGGCACGCCCAGCCGCTGCGCGATATCGATCAGGTCGGCGCGCAGATAGCCGGCCTCGTCGATCTGATCGATCAGCGCGCGCGCGATCAGCAGGTCGGCGCCCGCGAACGCCGCGCCGGCCTGCGCCAGCAGCACGTCGGCCAAGCTTTCGCTGGTGTCGGCGAAGCTGTCGAA
>NZ_LSJO01000028.1:0-254 GCF_001556735.1 Sphingomonas sp. CCH9-F2
CCGCGCTGGCGGGGCGGTTCGCGCGCGATGCGGCGGCGCGCGATGCCGCGATGTTGCCGCCGCTGGGCGAGGCGGGCGCGATCGCCGCGGCGGCGCGGGCGGGGTTCGCGATCCCCGACGCCTGCCTGCCGGGGGTGGTGTCCAACCTGGAACTGCTGACCCGCCACGCCACGACATTGCGTGGGCCGGCGGCATGAGGCGTGCGGGCGAGATTGCGGCGGCGGTGCGCGCCGGCGCCGTGTCGGCGCGCGAGG
>NZ_LSJO01000280.1:0-26607 GCF_001556735.1 Sphingomonas sp. CCH9-F2
CCCGCCATGCCGAGGCGGTGCGGATCGTCTACGATCCGCGCGTCGTCAGCTATGCGACACTGCTGCGCGTCTATTTCTCGATCGCGCACGATCCGACGCAGTTGAACCGGCAGGGACCGGACCAGGGCACCAGCTATCGCTCCGCGATCTTCCCGCAATCGCCGCAGCAGCGCGCCGTCGCCGCCGCCTACATCGCTCAGTTGGGCAGCGCGCACGCCTTCGCCGCGCCGATCGTAACCCGGATCGAGGGCGGCACCTTCTACCCGGCGGAGGCCTATCACCAGGACTTCTTCCGGCGGAACCCGGCGCATCCTTACATCGTCCGCTGGGACAAGCCCAAGGTCGCCGCCTTCCGCGCCGCCTATCCGCGGCTGGTGAGCTGACCGGCGGAAGCACGCGGACGGCTTTACCGGACCGCGCGCTATTCCAGCGGCCGCGCTTCCTCGACCAGCAGTACCGGCACGCCGTCGCGGACCGGATAGGCGACGCCCGCCGCGTCCGACACCAGTGCGCCGCGTGCCGCATCATAGCGCAACGGGGTGCGCGTCGCGGGGCAGACCAGCCGCTCCAGCAGCCACGGGTCGATCGGCGCGGCAGGCGCGGTCACTGCAACGTCACCCGGTCCTCGCCATCGTGGCGGCCGAAGAACTGCATCAGCTGGACCAGCAATTCCGCACGCGCGGCGATCCCCGGCGCCTCCAGCAACGCCTGTTTGGCGGCGACGTCAAACGGGGCGATCTGCGCGATGCCGTTGACCAGGCTGGTATCGTCCAGCCGCCCGACCGCGTCCCAGTCGACGGCATAGCCCTGCGCCTCGGCGAAGCGGCGCGATTCCATCTCCAGCGACGATCGCGCGCCCAGCGCCAGCGTCTCGTCCGGGGTGACGGGCATCAATATGCCCTCGACCTGCCGGAACGGCGTGGTCACGTCGATCTCGTGCCCGACGCGAAACAGCGTCAGCCCTTCCAGGATCAGATTGTAGCGCCCGTCGTCCATCGCCTCCACCTCGGCGATCCGCCCGACGCAGCCGACGTCGAACAATGCGGGGCGATCGCGGTCGGTGCTGTCGGGGCGCGGCTGGATCATCGCGATCCGCCGGTCGCGCGCCATCGCGTCGGATACCATCGCGCGATAGCGCGGCTCGAAGATGTGCAGCGGCAGGTGCAATCCGGGGAACAGCAGCGCCCCGGGCAGCGGGAAGATCGACAGGCGCGTCACGTTGCTCATCGTGCGCCGCTCATCCGAACAGGATGGCGGACAGCTTGCGGCGCTGTGCGGACACCCACGGATCCTCCAGCCCGACCACCTCGAACAGCTTGAGCAGCTGCTGGCGCGCCGCGCCGTCGTTCCAGTCGCGCTCCGCGGCGACGATCGACAGGAAGCCTTCGGACGCGCCGTCGCGGTCGCCCGCCGCCATGCGCGCGTTGGCCAGGTCGTAGCGCGCCTGCAAATCATCGGGGTCGGCCGCGACCGCGGCCTCCAGCGGCGCCAGATCGTCGACCGCGGGCGCCGATCGCGCCAGCGACAGCGCCGATCGCGCGCGCTCGATATCCGGCAGCTTCGCCACTTCTTCGGGCAGCGCGGCGATCGCCGCCTCCGCCGCATCGACGTCCCCGCCGGCGACCAGCGCGCGGATCCGCCCCGACAGCACCGCATGGTGATCGGGCGCCATCTCGGCCAGCTGGTCGAAGATCGACAGCGCGCGCGCCGCATCACCCGCGGCGAGCACTTCCTCGCCCATCGCGATCAACGGCTCCAGCTCGGCATCCTGCGCCTGCGCCTCGCCCTCGATCGGCAATTGCCGCAGCAGCTGGTCCAGCATCGTGCGCAGCTGCGATTCGGTGCGCGCGCTGGTCAGATCGGCGACCAGCTGCCCCTGGAACATCGCATAGACGGTGGGGATCGAGCGGATCTGGAATTGCGCGGCGATGAACTGGTTCTTGTCGGTGTCGATCTTGGCCAGCACCACGCCCTTGTCGGCGTAATCGGCCGTCACCTTTTCCAGCACCGGCGTCAGCGCCTTGCACGGCCCGCACCATTCGGCCCAGAAATCGATGACGACCAGCTTGGTCATCGACGGTTCGACGACCTCGGCACGGAAGCTTTGCACCGCTTCCTTCTCTGCCGGCGACATTCCTAGCGTGGCCAATGGGCGCTCCTCGATGGTGATGCGCCCTTATGTGGGAACGGGGCGGGGGATACAAACCCCCGCCCCGCCCGCTTTTCTGCCGACAGGCCGATCAGAAGGCGGCGGTCAGCGACACGACGACCTTGCCGTTGGCGATCGATCCGACGCCGTCCTGCCCCTTGCTGAAGCTGGGCTGGAGGTAGGCGGCCTCGGAATCGGAGATGTTGGTGTCGACATAGGCAACGCCCAGCGTCAGCGGCGTCGTGGGGATCGCATAGTCGACGCCCAGCAGCCAGTCGGCATATTCGCCGGTCGGCGCGACGCTGGTCGCGAACGGGCCAAGGCCCTTGTTGCCGCTCGAATAGCCGACATGCGCCTTGGCGGTCAGCCCGGTATTCGGGATCGCCGCGGCGGCATCGCCCCACACGTACAGGTTGTCGCCGGTCGCGCCGGGATTGTCATAGACGCCGTTGGCGGCCGACGTGCCGTTGCTGTACCACGCGCCCAGTGCCTCCTGCTTGGGGGCATAGGCGACGCCGGCGGTCAGGTTCACCGGCCCGGCGGTGCCCGACAGCTTGACGTACGGCTCGATGAAGTCGGTGTTGTCGAACCCGCCCGGATACATGTACCAGGTCGCGCCGACGTCCAGCGTACCGCCGCCGACCGGCAGCTTGAACCCGGCGATCAGGTCCAGCTCCATATTGGCGCCGCCGAACGTGCCCCAGCCGGCCAGGTTCGACCCCCAGGTGCCGATGTACAGCCCGCTTTCGTGCGCGATGGTGAAGCCGCCCTGGACCGCGAGGTTCTCGTCGGACTGCGACACGCCGCGGAAGCGATAGTCGCTGACCAGACCGACCGAGCCGGACACGGTCACCGGCTTGGGCGGTGCGGTGTCCTGCGCCGCGGCGGGCACGGCGGACAGGCCCAGCAGGGCCGCGGGGATGAGGAATGTGTATTTCATGTGGAACCTCCCTTTCGACAGAGGCTCCTCCTGCACGTGTCCTGCGTCCGCTCTCCCCCGCCACGAAAACGGGAGGGCAGCCGCTAAGCCACCCTCCCGACGTAAAGCAGTAATACTTTCGAAAATGTTTCCGCTTCGTGTCAAACTATTTCTTGTCGTGGCTTCCTTCGGCAAGTGTGGCGATCCTGCCACGCGCCCCGGTGATCTCCACCCGCGTCCCCGACGCGCGGCGGCGCTGGAACCAGTCGCGCAGCATCTCCGCGCTGGTATGGTCGACCGCGTCGAGCCGCGAGGCGTCGATGCGCACCGCGGTGCCGTGCGGCACGCGGTCCAGCGTGTCGCTCAGCTTGGGCAGCGTCACGAACGTCGCGGTGCCGTCCAGCGTGATCGAATGCGCATCGCCCTCGCTCGTCTCGAACACCTTGAGCCGCAGGCGGCGCAGGTGAGGTACCAGTTCCAGCATGGTCAGGCCGATGCCGACCAGCACGCCGGTCAGCAGGTCGGTCGCCACCACCATCGCCAGCGTCGCGCCCCAGATGATGACCGGCAGGACGCCGTAATCGCGGAACAGGTGCGTGGCGTGCTTCAGGCTGACCAGCCGCCAGCCGGTCACCACCAGGATCGCGCCCAGCGCCGCCATCGGGATCTGCGTCAGCACGAACGGCAGCGCCGCGACGAACGCCAGGATCCACACGCCGTGCAGGATCGCGGACAGCCGCGTGATCGCGCCCGCCTGGACGTTGGCGGAGCTGCGCACGATCACCCCGGTCATCGGCAGCGATCCGGCGAACCCGCACAACAGGTTGCCGACGCCCTGCGCGCGCAATTCCTTGTTATAGTCGGTGCGCACGCCGTCGTGCATCTTGTCCACCGCCGCCGCCGACAGCAATGTCTCGGCCGAGGCGATGAACGCAATCGCCACCGCCGCCGCCAGCACCGACGGATCGAGCCAGCGCGCGAACGATTCGGCGGTCGGCGGGGTGATCGCGCCGACGATCGAATCGGGCACCGTGACGCGCGCGATGTCGAAGCCCAGCACCAGCGACAGCAACGTGCCCGCGACCACGCCGACCAGCGCGCCCGGCATCAGCCGCAGCGCGGCGGGACGGAACTTCTCCCACCCCAGCATCGCCGCGATCGTCACCAGCGCGATCGCGAAGGCGAATTCGGTCGCCTGCCAGTTGGTCGCCGACAGCCCCAGCATCCGGCCGGGCATCGCCGCCAGATTCTGCAGCCCGCTGGGCAGCGGGCGGTGGTCGAACAGCACGTGGAACTGCCCGACGACGATCAGCACGCCGATGCCGGCAAGCATCCCGTGGACCACCGCGGGCGAGATCGCCTTGAACCAGCCGCCCAGCCGGAACACGCCGGCCGCGACCTGTACCAGCCCGGCCAGCACCAGGATCGGGCCGAGCGCGCTCAGCCCCTGGTCGCGCACCAGTTCGTAGACGATCACCGCCAGCCCCGCCGCCGGGCCGCTGACCTGCAGCGGCGATCCGGCCAGCGCACCGACGACGATCCCGCCGATGATGCCGGTGATGAGGCCCTTTTCGGCGGGCACGCCGGACGCGATCGCGATCCCCATGCACAGCGGCATGGCGACCAGGAAGACGACGATCGAGGCGGTAAGGTCGCGGCCCAGGAACGTGACGCTGGGGACGGACACGCCGGGACGGCCGGGATCGGCGGTCGCGGCGGCGGGTGCGGGGGCGATGCTGGCCATCACTCTGCCGCCTCGGCGATGAAGTCGGCGGCCAGCCGCTGCGACGCGGCCAGATAGACCGGCAGCGGCCGGTCGGCGCGCGCCGGGGCGAAGCGCCCGGTGGTGCCGTCCACCGCCAGGATATTGCCTTCGTGGATGTCGACGAACCAGCCGTGCAGCGACAGGTCGCCGCGCGCGATCTTCGCCGCCACCGCCGGATGGGTGCGCAGATGCGCCAGCTGCACGACGACATTCTCCAGGCTGGCGGCGCGCACCGCCGCCTGATCGTCCAAATCGGGGTAGGAGGTCTTCACCACCTCGCACGCCGCATGGCTGTGGCGCAGCCAGTTGGCGACATTGGGCATGTTCGCCACCATCTCCGGGTTCATCAGCGCCTTCATCGCGCCGCAGTCCGAATGGCCGCACACCACGATGTCGGTGACGCCAAGCGCGGCGACCGCATATTCGACCGTCGAGATCACGCCGCCATTCATCGTCCCGTACGACGGCACGATGTTCCCGGCGTTGCGGCACACGAACAGGTCGCCCGGGTCCGCCTGCATGATATGTTCGGGCACGACACGCGAATCGGAACAGCTGATGATCAGCACCTTCGGGCTTTGCCCATGGGTGGCGAGGCGCGAATAGAGATCGCGCGCGTTGGGGTAGACCTGCTTCTCGAAACTGAAGACCCGGCCGAGGACGTCGTTCACGGCGATCACTCCTGTGATGAACGGTCCAGTCCTTAACGACCGCCGTTTGCTGCGGTCCGGCGGGTTTGTGTTGTTTCGTTTCCCGCCCGGCACGATCCGCGTCACAGGTGCTGGACGCGCCCCGTGTGCGGCAGTGTGATTTCCGCGCGCAGCCCGCCCTGCGCCCGATTGGAAAGCGACAGCGTGCCCCCCTCCAGCGCGACCGCCAGCTGGACGATCGGCAGGCCCAGCCCGAACCCCGGCGTATCGCGCCCACGCGCCGGATCCAGCCGCACGAACGGCTCCAGCACATGCTCCAGTTCGTCGTCGGGGATGCCGGGGCCGTCGTCCTCGACGCGGATCGTCACCGTCTCGCCCCCGGGCAGCAGCGCGATCGTCGCGCGCGCGCCGTAATGCAGCGCGTTGTCGACCAGGTTGACCAGCGCGCGCTTGAACCCCAGCCGCCGCACGCGCCATTCGAAATGGTCCGGCCCGCGATATTCCGCGTCACGCCCGCGATCCTGCGCATCGTCGGCGATCGTCGCGCACAGCACCGCCAGGTCCACCGCGGCGGGCGCCTCCGGATCGGCATCGCCGCCCAGGAAGGCGAGGAGCGAGGTGATCATCCCCTCCATCTCCTCCACGTCGCGCGCGATCGCCGCGCGCATTTCATCCTGGTCCAGCGCCTCGATCCGCAGGTGCAGCCGCGCCAGCGGGGTGCGCAGGTCGTGGCCGACCGCCGCCAGCGCCTGCGTCCGCCCCGCGATCAGCGCCTGGATGCGGTCCTGCATCCGGTTGAACGCCACGATCACGCGCCTCACCTCGCCCGGCCCGTCCTCCGCCACCGGCACGACATCGCCATGCCCGACCTCGTCCGCCGCCGCCGCCAGCCGCCTGAGCGGCAGCAGCACACGGCGCAGCAACAGCCCCCCCAGCAGCATCAGCGCGATCGCCGGCACCATCGCCAGCGCGATCCGCTCGAACGCCAGGTTGATCTGCGCGACCGGCTCCAGCGTGCGGAAATGCAGCCAGCTGCCGTCCGCCAGCCGCAACCCGCCCGTCACCACCGAGCTGCGCCCCGGCGATAGCAGCTGCACGCGCAGGTCCGATCCGCGCAGCGACGGCTCCCATTCGACGATCTGGCGGCGCGTCTCGTCCAGCGTCGGCGCGAACCGCCCCGGCGGCGGGACCGCGCCGGTCCATTGCAGCGCGTAGCGGTCGGTGGTCAGCTCCTGCGCCATGCCGGGGCGCTGTTCGGGGCGGCGCTCGTCCAGCAGGCGGCGGCTGATGACCAGATGCTCGGCCAGCCGATGCGCCTCGTCGTCGCGCACCGCGAAGCGGCTGGCGCGCTCGTACAGCAGGGTGCTGGCGCCGAATTCGATCACCAGCGTCAGCAGCAGGATCGCGACGACCTGCCCCAGCAGCCCGATCGCGGGCCGGCGCAGGAAGGTCAACGGCGCTCCACCGGCGCGTTGAGCATATAGCCGACGCCGCGCACCGTGACGATCGGCGCGGGGGCGCCCGCACTGCCCAGCTTGCGGCGCAACCGGCTGACCAGCACGTCGATCGACCGGTCCGAACTGTCGCCGAGCCGCGTGCGCGACAGCTCGATCAACCGCTCGCGCGCGATCACGCGCTGCGCATGGTCGGCCAGCACCACCAGCAGGTCGAACTCCGCACCGGTCAGGTCGACGATCGCGCCGGTCGGGCTGGTCAGCTCACGCCGCGGCAGGTTCACCGTCCAGCCATCGAACGTCAGCATCCCCTGGTCGCTCGCACCCGCGCGCCGGTCCAGCGCGGGCCGGCGCAGCACCGCGCGCACCCGCGCCACCAGCTCGCGCGTGCCGAACGGCTTGGCGATGTAATCGTCGGCGCCCAGCTCCAGCCCGACGACGCGGTCGGTCTCGCTCGCGCGCGCCGACATGAAGATGATCGGCACGTCGCTTTTCTGGCGCAGCGACCGGCACAGGTCGATCCCGCTGGTGCCCGGCAGCATGATGTCGAGCAGGACGAGGTCGACCGGCCCCGAATCGAGCGCCAGCCACATTTCCGGCGCGGCGGAGGCCGGGCGCACCGAAAAGCCGTTTTCCTGCAACGCCCGCGCCGTCAGCATCCGCAGCGACGGATCGTCCTCGACGAGCAAAATCGTGGGGGCGGTCATGCCGGTGAGGTAGAGTCGCGCGCAAGCGCGGTCAACGTCGCACCCGTGGCGGGAAAAAAAGTGTAACGCGAACGACAGGGGGGTTGCGGCCCCCGGGGGTGGGTGCTAGTGGCGCCGCCTCACCCGGCCGAAGCGTCCGCTTTCGGCCCACGGCGCCAGAGCGGGCGTAGCTCAGGGGTAGAGCACAACCTTGCCAAGGTTGGGGTCGAGGGTTCGAATCCCTTCGCCCGCTCCAGCGACTTTTCCGACATCGACGGGATCTTCGCCTTCGGGCCACGCGGGCTTCTCACCGCCGCGATCGCCCATTAGCATCCGCGCTCAGGTCCGATCGGGGGGAGGTGCGCGATGCCCTATTATGCCAGCTTGCGGCGGGAAACGCCGGCCACACGGGCGCGCATCGCCGCGGGGCTGCTGCGGTTGCGCCAGGCGATCGTCGCCCAGGGGGTGCCGCCGCGCACGCTGGCGGGCGACGTGCTGATCGCCAGCTGGAACATCCGCGAGTTCGACAGCCGCAAATATGGCGGCCGGCTGACCGACGCTTTCTATTATATCGCCGAAATCCTCAGCCATTTCGATCTGATCGCGATCCAGGAAGTGCGCGAGAATCTGTCCGCGCTGGAACGGGTACAGGGGCTGCTGGGCAGCTGGTGGAAATATGTCGTCACCGACGTCACCGACCGCGCGCTGGGCGGCAATGGCGAGCGGATGGCGTTCCTCTACGACAGCCGGAAGGTCACGTTCGGCGGGCTGGCGGGCGAGATCGTCCTGCCGCCGTCCAAGGTCGATACCGAGGTGCTGCAGTTCGCGCGCACGCCGTTCGTCTGCGGCTTCCGCGCGGGCTGGGCGAAGATCGACCTGTGCACCGTCCACATCTATTACGGCGAAAGCCAGCCGCTCGACGCGCGCCGCCTGGCGGAGATCCGTCATCTCGCCGACTTCCTGGCGAAACGCGCGAAAAAGGCCGCGCAGCCGCCCGCCGGTCAGGGCGCAGCGGTCGCGGTGCGCCCGCCCGAACCGGATACGCTGATCCTGCTGGGCGACTTCAACATCTTCGACCCCAAGGATGCGACGCTGAAGGCGATCACCGACGCCGGCTTCGTCGTTCCCAAGGTGCTGACCGACCGCAAGGGCAGCAACATGGGCAAGGACAAATTCTACGATCAGATCGCGGTGTGGCGCGGCAAGCGCTTCGACGAGACGCCGCGCGGCGGCGTGTTCGATTTCTACGAAGCGGTGTTCCGCGCCGAGGACGAGGCGCTCTACACGCCCGAGATGACGCCGACCAAGTCGGGCAAGCTGCCCAAATACAAGGAGTGGAAGACCTATCAGATGTCCGACCATCTGGTGCTGTGGTCGGCGTTCAAGGTCGATTTTGCGGAGGATTACCTGACCGACCTCAGCCGCCTCGATCCGTAACGGGCCGCTTTGCCGCGGCGCGTTTGCTGCCCTATCGTCGCGGCATGACCTCCCCCATCCGAATCGGCATCGGCGGCTGGACCTATGAGCCGTGGCGCGACAGCTTCTACCCGCCGAAATGGCCGCAGAAGCGCGAGCTGGAATATGCCAGCCGCCACGTCACCGCGATCGAGGTCAACGGCACCTTCTATTCCTCGTTCAAGCCGGCGAGCTTCGCCGGGTGGCGCGATACGGCGCCCGACGGCTTCGTCTTCGCGCTGAAGGCGTCGCGCTATTGCGTGTCGCGCAAGCGGCTGGGCGAGGCGGGCGAATCGGTCGCGCGCTTCGTCGGGCAGGGGATCGTCGAGCTGGGCGACAAGCTGGGGCCGATCCTGTGGCAATTGCCCGCGACCAAGGCGTTCGACGCCGACGATATCGCCGCCTTTCTGGCGCTGCTGCCCGCTGCCGAGGGCGGGGTGCGGCTGCGCCATGCGATCCAGGTGCGGCATGGCAGTTTCCTGGTGCCGGAATTCGTCGCCTTGTGCCGCGCCGCCGGGGTGGCGATCGTCTTCGCCGATTCGGCGGACCATCCTGCACTCGCCGACGTGTCGGGCGACTTCACCTATGCGCGGCTGGAGAATGCGCGCGAGGAGGAGCCCGCCGGCTACGCCCCCGATGCGCTCGATCGCTGGGCGCAGGTCGCGCGTGGCTGGGCGGCCGGGGAAAGCCCCGCGGGGCTGCCCTATGTCGCCGATCCCGCGCCGGTGCGCCCGCGCGAGGCCTTCGTCTTTTTCATCAACGGTGCGAAGATACGTGCGCCGCATGGCGCGATGGCGCTGATCGAGCGGATGGCGTGATCCTCGTTCAACCCATGACCCGTTCGTTGAGCCACAGGATCGACGGATAGGCCGCGATCCAGATCCAGAAGAAGCGGTTCAGCCCGAATAGGCAGGCATTGGCGAAGTGGAACAGCGCCGCCACCGCCAGCGCCGCGATCAGCGCCGGGCGCGACAGGAAGGCGAGCGGCAGCGCCAGTTCGAACAGGATCACCCCCCAGCCGGCGGCCAGCAGCAGCCGCGGCCGCCCCGCCAGCGCACGCACATTCTCCCCCACCGGATAGGCCGACAGCGCGAACACGTCGCGCAGCGCGCGGCCCCGCCGCCACGCCGGGTTCACCAGCTTTACCCAGCCGGCAATCGCGTAGCTGAGCAGCAATTGCATCGCCAGATAGCCGAACGCCGGCTCGCGCGCCGCGGGCAGCCACCATGCCAGCGTCAGGCATACCAGCAGCAACAGGCTCATCCGGTCCGCGCCGCCGTTATACGGCCCGTTGAAGAACGGCAGGATGGCAAGGTGCAGCAGCATCAGCCCCGCCAGCAACGCCGGCACCGCCACGGGGGCAAGCGGCACCGCCGCCAGCAGCACGGCGGACAGCGTGATCCGCATCGCGAACAGCCGCCGTTCCGCGGCGCGCGCGGCGGGGCGCAGATGCTCCGCGCTCTGCTGGACGAACGCCGCCGCCATCATGGCGGTGCTCGCCGCGATCGCGCCGTCCAGCGTCATGCGCCGTCCGCAATCGCGAACGGATCGATGCAATACACCACCTGCTCGCCCAGCCGCTCGCCATCCTCGCCGCGCGCGACCAGCCGGATGCGGATCTGTGCCAGCGGTGCGCCCGCGCCCTGCCGCGACAGATGGCGCGCGACGCGCACCACCAGTTCCCGCTCGCTGTGCGCGCGTGTCGCCGTGTCGGGGTCGTGGATCAGCCGCTCGGCCAGGCTGACCAGGAACAGATCCTCGTTCCACTGCGCATTCCAGACCAGCCGCCGCAGCATCGCGCCGACGGTCAGCACCGCCGGGCGCGGCCGGAACGCCTGCCACTGCGCCTCGTCGTCGGCATCGGCGAGTAGCGCATAATCGACGCGCGGGCTGGCCGCGACCGTGTCGAAGAACCGCCACGACGGGACGATCGCCGGCAGCAACAGGCGCAGTCCGGCGAACGGGAACATCCGCGCCGCCCCTCCCGCCGCTACCGCGTCAGCCCAGCCGGTCTTTCAGGTCCAGCATCGCCAGCGCCGCCTTCGCCGCGCCGCCGCCCTTGTCGAGCTGCGCCGGATCGGCGCGCGCGATCGCCTGCGCCTCGTCCTCGGTGGTCAGGATGCCGTTGCCGATCGCGATGCCGTCCATGGTCAGCGCCATGATGCCGCGCGCGCTTTCGTTGGCGACGATCTCGAAATGATAGGTTTCGCCGCGGATCACCACGCCCAGCGCGACGAAGGCGTCCCACCGCCCGCTTTCGGCGGCCAGCGCGATCGCGCCGGGCACCTCCAGCGCGCCGGGCACGGTCAGCACCTCGGCGTTATGGCCCGCGCCCGCGATCGCGGCCTTCGCGCCCGCCACCAGCATGTCGTTCAAATGGTCGTAGAAGCGCGCTTCCACGATCAGCACATTGGCCATCAGTCGATTTCCCTTTCGCCGACGATCGACAGGCCATAGCCGTCGAGACCCACCAGCGTGTGATGCGTGTTGGTCAGCAGCACCATGTCGTGCACGCCCAGTTCGGCCAGGATCATCGCGCCGACGCCATAGTCGCGCAATTCCTCCATCGGCAGGTCGATCGGCTCGCCCGCCTTGCGCCGCACCGCGGTGGTGAAGGCATCCTCGCGCTGGCGGTTGACCACGACGATCACGCCCGCGCCCTCGCCCGCGATGATCTCCATCGACCGCGACAGGATGTTGCTTCGCTCGCTGTCCTCGCCGAACATGTCGGCGAAGGGCGACAGCGCGTGCATCCGCACCAGCGTGGGGCGCGCCGGGTCGATGCGGCCCTTCACCAGCGCGATCTGTTCGGTGCCGGTCGCCTTGTTGCGATAGGCGCGGACGGTCCAGTCCCCGCCCCAGCGGCTCTTGAACGGCGCCTCGGACACCAGCTCGACCAGATGGTCGTGGCGGCGGCGATAGGCGATCAGGTCGCGGATCGTCCCGATCTTGAGCGAATGGAGCTGCGCGAACGACACCAGGTCGTCCAGCCGCGCCATCGTCCCGTCCTCGTTCATGATCTCGCAGATCACGCCCGAGGGGTTGAGGCCGGCCAGCCGCGACACGTCCACCGCCGCCTCGGTATGGCCCGCGCGCACCAGCACGCCGCCGTCGCGCGCGACCAGCGGGAAGACATGGCCCGGCGTCACGATGTCGGCCTTGTCCTTGGTCGAATCGATCGCCACCGCGACAGTGCGCGCGCGGTCGGCGGCGGAAATGCCCGTGGTGACGCCCTCGCGCGCCTCGATCGAGACGGTGAAAGCGGTTTCGTGCCGGGTGCCGTTGTTGCGGCTCATCAACGGCAGGCCCAGCGCGTCGATGCGCCCCTTGGTCATAGCCAGGCAGATCAGCCCGCGGCCGTGGCGCGCCATGAAATTGATCTTCTCCGGCGTCGCCATCTGCGCCGGGATCACCAGGTCGCCCTCGTTCTCCCGATCCTCGTCATCGACCAGGATGAACATGCGCCCGTTGCGCGCTTCCTCGATGATCTCCTCGGGCGAGGAAAGGTATCCGTGGCGCAGACGCGCCAGTTCCGCGGGCTTAGCGACCACGATAATGCTCCATCCGTTGCAGGTAACGCGCCAGCACGTCGATCTCGATGTTGACGGCGGTGCCGGCCTCCAGCCCGCCCAGCGTCGTCACCGCTTGCGTATGCGGGATCAGGTTGATCGCGAAATGCGTCGATCCGCCCTCATCCGCACGTTCGTCGCGCACCTCG
Organism: Sphingomonas sp. CCH9-F2; assembly: GCF_001556735.1. NCBI lineage: Bacteria > Pseudomonadati > Pseudomonadota > Alphaproteobacteria > Sphingomonadales > Sphingomonadaceae > Sphingomonas > Sphingomonas sp. CCH9-F2. The sequence goes on from NZ_LSJO01000280.1 coordinate 12,797, forward strand.
TTGACGGTCAGCGACACGCCGTCGACCGTCACCGATCCCTTGGCCGCCAGGAACGGCGCCAGATCGGGGGTGACGCGAAAGCCGATGCGCTTCGAATCGCCCTCGGGAGCAACACCGGTCACCTCGGCCACGCCGTCGACGTGGCCCGTGACGATATGCCCGCCCAGTTCGTCGCCCAGCTTCATCGCACGTTCCAGGTTCAGCCGGCGCCCCTGCGTCCACTGCCCCTGCGCGGTGCGCGCGATCGTTTCGCCCGACACGTCGACCGCGAACCAGCCCGGCCCCTTGTCCACCACCGTCAGGCACACGCCCGAACAGGCGATCGACGCGCCCATGTCGATGGTCGCCGTGTCATAGGCGGTGTCGATCACGACGCGCGTGTCGCCGCGCCGCTCCACGTCGCGGATGGTGCCGATGTCGGTGACGATGCCCGTGAACATAAACCCTCTCAACCCGCCCCGTAGACCTCGATCCGGTCGCTGCCAAGCTGGCGCGCATCGTGCAATCGCCAGCGCCCGTGCGCCTGTCCCAGATCGGCCAGCCCGATATCGGCCAGCGTCCGCCCGCCGCCGATCACGATCGGCGCGCGATACAGCAGCAGCCGGTCGACCAGCCCGGCGCGCAGGAACGCCGCGGCGGTCGCCATCCCGCCCTCGATCAGCACATGGTCGCCCGGCAACGTCGCGATCGCGTGCGGGGCGGCGATCCGCACCACGTCACCGGGCAGCCCGTCGCGGCGCGACGACAGCACGACGCGCACCGGCGATCGCGCCTCCAGTCCCGGCAATCGCACGTCCAGCCGCGGGCGATCCGCCTCCCAGGTGCCGCGGCCGACCAGGATCGCTTCGTGCCGGCTGCGTTCCAGATGCGCATGCGCGCGCGCCTCCGGCCCGGTGATCCACTGGCTGCGCCCGTCCGCCATCGCCGCCGCGCCGTCCAGCGACAGCGCCAGTTTCAGCGTGACCAGCGGGCGCGCCGCGCGCCGCCGCGTCAGGAAACCGGCCATGCCGCGCCGCGCGGCATCGTCGCCGACGCCGGTCGCCACGTCGATCCCGGCGGCGCGCAGCCGCGCGATCCCCTGCCCGTCGGTGCGCGGATCGGGATCGCGCAACGCCACGACGACGCGCGCCACCCCGGCGGCGATCAACAGGTCGCTGCACGCCGGCCCGCGTGGCGAAACGTGCGCGCACGGCTCCAGCGTGACATAGGCGGTGGCACCGCGCGAACGCGCGCCGGCCTGCGCCAGCGCGGCGGCCTCGGCATGCGGGCGCCCGCCCGGCTGCGTCCACCCGCGCCCGGCGACGCGGCCGTGCACATCGACGATGATACATCCGACATTGGGGTTGGGCGCGGTGCGCCCGCGCGTCCGCTCCGCCAGCGCCAGCGCCGCCGCCATCCAGCGCGCATCGTCAGCCAAGGGTCATATGCCCAGCGCGTCGAGCTTCTCGTCCAGCCGCTTGAACCCCTGCCGCAGCTTTTCCTCGCGCGCCTTCTGCTCGCGCTCGGCGATGACGCGCTTGGCCTCGTCGATCTTCTGCTGCGCGATGATCTGCTCATCGGTGCGGTCCAGCGTCCATTGCTGGAAATAGATGATGTTGGGCTTGTACGCCTTCTCGAAGTGCGAATCGACGAAGAACGCCCAGATGATCAGCGCGGTGATCGTGATCGACAGCGCGAAGAAGCTCCACTCGTACCGCTCGCGCGTGCGCAGGAAGAAGCGCAGGTCGCGGTACGCATTGGTTGGCGACAGACGGGCGAGGAACGTGGGCATCACGGCGATATAGGCGTTCACGCGCCCGTGTTCGAGTCCAGCCGCGCGACCGCGCGCGCGCGCCCGATCAGCGGCAGCAGCGCGGCCATGTCCGGGCCGTGGTCGCGCCCGGTCAGCGCTCGGCGCAGCGGCAGGAACAGCGGCTTGCCCTTGCGCCCGGTCGCCTCCTTCAGCGCGGCAGTCAGCGCGTGCCACGGGTCCGCGCCCCAGTCGATCGTGCGCGCGACGGCAGCGGCCTTTTGCAGGTAGGCGGCATCGTCCGCGTCGGGCGCTGGCGCAGCTACCGGCCCTTCGACCACCGCCCACCAGTCCGCCGCCTCGGCGACCGTCGCCAGATTGGGGCGCACCGCCTCCCAGGCCGCGGCGTCCATCCCCGGCGGCAGGCGATCGGCGACCGCGTCATGGGGCAATTGATGGACGATCCGCGCATTGACCTGCGCCAGCTCGCGCTCGTCGAAGCGCGCCGGGGCGCGGCCGAACTGCGCGAAGTCGAACGCGGCCACCAGCGGGGCGGGATCGGCCAGCGGCTCGACCGGCTGGCTGGTGCCCAGCCGCGCCAGCAGCGACACGATCGCGGCCGGCTCGACGCCCTCCGCGCGCAGCGCCTCGACGCCCAGGCTGCCCAGCCGCTTGGACAATTTGCCCTCCGCCCCGGTCAGCAGCGCCTCGTGCGCGAACGCCGGGGGGGCCGCGCCCATCACCGCGAACATCTGCAATTGCAGCGCGGTGTTGGTGACGTGATCCTCGCCGCGCACGACATGCGTCACGCCCATGTCGCGGTCGTCGATCGCGCTAGGCAGCATGTACAGCCACGATCCGTCGGCGCGGCGGATGACGGGATCGCTCATCGTGCGCGGATCGAACGACTGCGGCCCGCGGATCAGGTCGTCCCATGCGATCGGCGCGTCATGGTCCAGCCGGAACCGCCAGTGCGGGCGCACGCCGTCCCCTTCCAGCCGCGCGCGCTCGTCGTCGGTGAGCGAGAGCGCCGCGCGGTCGTACACCGGCGGCAACCCGCGCCCGCGCGCGATCTTGCGCTTCAGGTCCAGTTCCTGCGCGGTTTCGTAGGCGGGATAGATATGGCCCGCGGCGCGCAGCGCCTCGAACACCGCCTCATACCGGGGGAAGCGCGCCGACTGGCGCTCCTCCGCGTCCGGCACCAGCCCCAGCCATATGAGGTCGGCACGGATCGCGTCGACGAACCGCTCCTCGCTGCGCTGCGCGTCGGTATCGTCGATCCGCAGCAGGAAGCGTCCGCCGTGCGCGCGCGCGAACATCCAGTTGTGCAGCGCGGTGCGGATATTGCCGACGTGCAGGGTGCCGGTCGGCGACGGCGCGAAACGGGTAACGATCATCCCGCCCGTGTAGGTAGCGCCCGGCGGCGCGGCAACCGCGTCAGCGCCGCTCGACGCCCGCCGCCGCGATCAGCGCGACCGTCGCCTCGAGCTGGTCCCCGGCAAAGGCGCGCCGCGGGACGAAATACGCCAGATAGTCGTTGCTGTAGAGCAGCAGGACATCGCGCCCCAGATGCCAATAGGGAAAGTCGCTCCATGGGATCTGCACGTCCGCGCGCACGCTGACCTGCCGCATCCCCTCCCCGTCGAAGGTCGTGCGATGTTCGTGGTGCAGCGTGCGCTGCTGCGCGAACAGCCGGCGCGACCGCCGCGGCAGCAGCAGCCAGGTGATCCCCAGCAGCACCGCCACCCCGATCAATCCGCCGCCAAGCCCGCCCGTCGCCGCACGGAGCGCGACGCCCACGCCCGCCGGCAGCGTGACGAGCACCACGACCGCGATCGCCGCCGCCACCAGCAACGCCAGACGGATGGTCACCCGGCGCGACCGCAGCTGGCGCACGAACATCGCACGCTGGACCGCGACGTAATCGTCCGGCGTCGGCGTGAAGGCGACCTCGATCATCATCATGCTCCGTTGCGTCACATGGCTTTCACAAACGCCCGGCGCCCTCTATGGCGCGCGCATCTTACATCCATCATGGACGGGCGACCCATGAAGCTACTGGCGGGCAATTCCAACCTCCCTCTGTCTCGCGCGATCGCGAACTATCTCGAAATCCCGCTGACCGAGGCGCTGGTGCGGCGGTTCGCGGACGAGGAGATCTTCGTCGAGATCATGGAGAATGTCCGCGGCGAGGACGTGTTCGTCATCCAGTCGACCAGCTATCCCGCCAACGACAACCTGATGGAATTGCTGATCATCATCGACGCGCTGAAGCGCGCGTCGGCCAAGCGGATCACCGCGGTGCTGCCCTATTTCGGCTATGCCCGGCAGGATCGGAAGCCCGGCCCGCGCACCCCCATCTCCGCCAAGCTGGTCGCCAACCTCATCACCACCGCCGGCGCCGACCGGGTGCTGTCGGTCGATCTGCACGCCGGGCAGATCCAGGGCTTCTTCGACATTCCCACCGACAACCTCTTCGCCGCGCCGGTGATGAGCGCGGACATCCGCTCGCGCTTCGGCGAGAAGAACCTGATGGTCGTCTCCCCCGACGTCGGCGGCGTGGTGCGTGCGCGCGCTTTGTCGAAGCGGCTGGACAACGCCCCGCTCGCGATCGTCGACAAGCGCCGCGAGCGCGCCGGCGAATCGGAAGTGATGAACATCATCGGCGACGTCGAGGGGCGGTTCTGCATCCTGATCGACGATATCGTCGATTCGGCCGGCACGTTGTGCAACGCCGCCGCCGCACTGAAGGAAGCCGGCGCGGAGGACGTCGTCGCCTATGTCACCCACGGCGTGCTGTCGGGCGGCGCGGTGGCGCGGGTCGAGGGGTCGGCGCTGCACGAACTGGTCATCACCGATTCGATCGGCAACCAGGAAGCAATCGCCGGCGCGCAGAAGATCCGCCACCTGACGATCGCGCCCCTGCTGGCCGAGGCGGTGCGCCGCATCGCCGACGAATCGAGCGTGAGCAGCTTGTTCGATTGATGCCGCTAGCCACCGCGCGAGCGGTGGCGGTGCGCATCGCGCAAGCGGCAGCCCGGCCGGCGGGCCGGCCCACCGGCCGGGCAATCGTCTCGCTACGCGAACGGCGCGGCGTCGCCGCGCCTACCGGTTCCCCAGCGCCACGATGTGATCGAACACCGCCGGATGCAGCGGCTTGCTGAACGCGCAGCCATAGCTGGTCTTGTCGCGCCACGCGACCACCGCCTCCAGCGCGGCGAGGCCCGGCAGCGTCAGCCACACCGTCGTACCGGGCCACATCGTGAAGCTGGTCTGCGCGCGAAATCCGGTGACCGACAAATCGACGACCTCGATCTCGAACCGGGTCGTCCCACGGTCGCGCAGATGCGCGCGCATCTTCACCGCGCGGCGCAGCGCGTGGCGGTGATTGTCGTCGTCCGACGGGATGGGAAGCGGGACGGCCTGTTCCATGGCGCCGCACACTGGCAGAGTCGGGTTAATCTTCCACAAACGCCGCGGGTGCCGGCGCCGCCGGGGGCGGTGCCGCGCGGCCCGTCGCGGCACGCCGCACGCCCGCGCGCCCGCGCCGCTTCAGCTCGGCCTTCAGCGCCTCCGGCCGCGGCGCCACCAGGAAGCCGAAGCTGACATTGCCCTCGCGCGTCTCCACCACATGGTGCAGCCGGTGCGCCTGGACGATCCGCTTCATATAGGCGGACTTCGGCAAATAGCGGGTCGGTATCCGTTGATGCACGATCACGTCGTGGAACCCGAAATAGATCGCGCCGTACGCCGCGATCCCCGCGCCGATCCACGTGAACCCCGGCCACCAGCCCAGCTGCACCCCGCCCAGCAGCAGCACGATCGACGGCACCGCGAAGATCACTGCATACAGGTCGTTCAGCTCCCAGTTGCCGTGGCGCGCGCGATGATGGCTTTCGTGCAGGAACCAGCCCGGCCCATGCATCACCCAGCGGTGCATGACATAAGCGAAACCCTCCATCAGCGCGACGGTGACGAGGAACAGGGAAAGCGCGGCCCAGAAGGACATGATCGCGCGCATATAGCCATCGCGGCGCGCGACCGCTACGTCGCGGTGCATCATGACCGACGAACTCCGCTCCGCCGCTCTCGAATCCAAGGCCTGGCCCTATGAGGAGGCGCGCAAGCTCCTCAAGCGCTACCCGGATGGAAAGCCCGGCGGCGCGCCGGTGCTGTTCGAGACCGGCTACGGCCCGTCCGGCCTGCCGCATATCGGCACGTTCAACGAAGTGCTGCGCACCACGATGGTGCGCAACGCCTTCCACACGCTCAGCGACCTGCCGACCCGGCTGATCGCGTTCAGCGACGACATGGACGGGCTGCGCAAGGTGCCGGACAACGTCCCCAACGGCGACATGCTGCGCGAACACCTCGGCAAGCCGCTGACGCGCATCCCCGATCCGTTCGGCAAGTTCGACAGTTTCGCTGCGCACAACAACGCGATGCTGCGCGACTTCCTCGACCGCTACGGCTTCGACTATGAATTCGCCTCGTCCACCGATTACTACGCCTCCGGCCGCTTCGACGATGCGATCCGCGGCGTGCTGCGCCACTGGCAGGGCGTGATGGACGTCATGCTTCCCACGCTGCGCGCCGAACGCCGCGCCACCTATTCGCCGGTCCTGCCGGTCAGCCCGAAGAGCGGCGTGGTGCTGCAGGTGCCGGTCGAGGTGGTCGATGCCGAAGCGGGCACGATCGCGTTCGAGGACGAAGGGGAACGCATCGTTCAGTCGGCGCTGGGCGGCCTCAGCAAGCTGCAATGGAAGGTCGACTGGGCGATGCGCTGGGTCGCGCTGGGCGTCGATTACGAAATGGCGGGCAAGGATCTGATCGATTCGGTCACGCAATCGTCGAAGATCGCGCGCGTGCTCGGCGGGCGGCCGCCGGAAGGCTTCAACTACGAGATGTTCCTCGACGATAAGGGCGAGAAGATTTCCAAGTCGAAGGGCAATGGCCTGTCGATCGAACAATGGCTGACCTACGGGCCGGAAGAGAGCCTCGCCTTCTACATCTATCGCGAGCCGAAGAAGGCCAAGCAGTTGCACATGGGCGTGATCCCGCGCGCGGTGGACGATTACTGGCAGTTCCGCGGCAATTACGCCGGACAGGCGGTGAAGGAGAAGCTCGGCAACCCCGTCCATCACGTCCATGACGGGAAGCTGCCCGACGGCACGCTGCCGGTGACGTTCGGGCTGCTGCTCAACCTGGTCGGGGTGATGGGCGAAGGCGCGACGCGCGAGCAGGTGTGGGCCTATCTGGCCAACTACGTCGCCGATGCGACCCCCGCCGCCTATCCCGAGCTCGACCGGCTGATCGGCCATGCGCTGGCCTATCACCGCGACCATATCGCCCCGACGCTGAAGCGCCGCGCACCCGCCGGGGTCGAGGTGGCGGCGCTGGAGCGGCTCGACGCCGAACTCGCCGCGCTGCCCGAGGAGGCGAGCGCAGAGGATATCCAGAACATCGTCTACGAGATCGGCAAGACCGGCGGGTTCGCGGAACTGCGCGACTGGTTCAAGGCGCTGTACGAAACGCTGCTGGGGTCCAGTCAGGGACCGCGCATGGGCAGCTTCATCCGCCTGTACGGCGTGGCCAACACCCGCGCCCTGATCGCCGAGGCGCTCGCGGCGGCATAGGTTTGTAGCGCGCGCCGGGCGGGTGACCGGGTCGGGACAGCGGGAAAACGGAAGAAAGTGGATTCGCGCAGGCGCAGAGATGGAGCGCCTGCCGCCCGCACACGGCTTTGTCGCTACTTGATGAACGTGGGTGACGCTGCGCGTCACGGTTCCTCTCTGCGTCTCCGCGTCTCTGCGCGAGTCCGAAAACCGCCGGGGCAATACCGACGTCCAGCGGTCGCGACCCCCCACGCCCATGTGAGGCGCGCACCCCCCGCCTCCTGGAAGCCGTCACGCCGGACGCGTTCCGGGGTCCACCGTTCCGCCAGATCAGCGGCCTGCGACGATGCGGACCAGTGGATGCCGGAACAGGGCTCTCCTGAGCGAAGCCGAAGGGTCCGGCATGACGAAACGGACGCCGCAGCGACCTCATACCTTCGGCCGACGTCAGCCAACCCCGCCTAGCGCCGTTTCCGACGGCTCGGAAACCGCTCTAGAACAGCCCGCCGCTCTCCGCCGGTGCCGCCTCGCCCGATTCCGGTACCGGCGACGGCACCGCCCCCGGCAGCGGCGCCGCGGCGATCGGCGCGGTACGCGGCGGCGCGATCGCGCCGGTGATCGCGGCGGCTTCCAGCGTGTCGAGCGCGCGGCGCGCGTCGATCCAGCGTTGCGCCGCGGCGGTCCAGCTGCCCGCGCCGGCGGCGCCGGGCAGCCGCTGCACCTCGGCCAGCGCGCCCTCGACATTGCCGGTCTCGATCATCCGCCGCGCCCGCGCCAGCCGGTCCGACGGCAGCGGGGAGGGCGTGCCCGCCTTGTGGATCACCACCAGGTTGCGCAGTTCGGCGCCCAGCCCGCTCCACCAGTCGCTGCGGCTGGCCAGCAGCGTCGGCGCCGCCGCGTTCAGGCTGTTGCGCAGGTCCTCCAGCGTCACCGGCGCGCGTGCCGACCGGATCACCGCGTTGACGTCATTGGGCAGCGTCGGGCCGAACCGCTCGCGCAATTCCCCCTCCAGATAGCCCAGCCCCACCCCGCGCTCGATCGCGCGGCGCGCGGCGAACGCGGTCAGGATCGCCTCGGCGCGGCCCGCGCGGCCCGCCGCGGCGGCGCTGTCGCTGTCGATCCGCGCGGCGCGCGCCTCCAGATTGGCCAGCTGCGCCGCCAGCGCGCTTTCGCGCAGCGCCAGCGTGGCCGCCTCGGCCGACAGCGTCGCGGTGGCGGGCGCGCCGGCGGCGGCGGCGGTCGGCGCGCCCGCCGGGGCCGGTGTCGCGCCCGATGCCACGGCGGCCGGGGTACTCGCCGATGTGCGGAAGAAGCCCGGGGTGTTGCGCACCGCATAGGCCATCAGCCCCAGCCCGATCAGAAGGCCGATGATCGCGATGGTCAGGACGGGGCCGAACCGTGGCCGCGGGGCGCTGCGCTCGAAGCCGGAACGGTCGGTCATGCGCCGCTTATCCCCGGCTGCGCGTTACGGGTCAATCGCGAGCCGCACCGCCGTGGCGACCAGCGCCGCATCGGTCGGTGCGGGGGCGATCGCTGTCGCGCCCCAGCCGTCGCCCGCCGCAGCCGCCACCGCCGTGCTCAGCGCCGCGATTCGCGTCCCCGACCGTCGCTTTTGGGCGATCCGGGCCGCAAAATGCGTCGCCGCACGCACCGAATGGAGCAGCACGACCGCTCCCGATGATGCCATTTCCAACGCATCGGCCGCTTCCGGCCGCGCTTCGCTGGCGTAAACGGTGATCGCGGTGACGTCCGGCACGTCGATCCGATCGCGTCCCGCCAGGTGCAGAAGCCGCGAAAAGTGCGGCGCCCCGGCGACGGCATCGCGCGCATTGCCCGTCCCGACATGCGCGATACGCAGCCCCGCCGCCCTCGCCGCCGCCGCGGTCGCCGCCCCCACCGCCACCACCGGCAGTACCGACAGCGTGTCGAGCGCGGTTCCGGCGTGTCGCGGCGCGTTCGCACTGGTCAGCAACAGCGCATCGAATCGCGCCGGATCGGGCGCGATCCACGCCACCGCGCGCGTTTCGAAAAGCGGCAGCGCGCTCGCTTCCACCCCCGCGGCGGCCAGCGCGGCGCAGGTGCGCGCGGCCCCAGGCTCGGGCCGCAGCACCAGCGCGCGGCGCGGCGGCATCAGCCGAACAGGTCGCGGATGACCGGCGGCGCTCCGGCCAGCATTTCCCCCGCCAGCCGCGCGCCCAGCTCGACCGGATCGTCACCCCGCGCGCTGCCCTCCACCGAACAGGCGCCATCGGGCGACAGCAACTGCGCCCGCAGCAGCAGCCCGCCGCCTGCCTCACCCTGCGCCAGCGCCGCCACCGGCGAATGGCAATCCGCCCGCAACGCCGCCAGGAACGCCCGCTCCGTCGCCACCGCGCGATACGTCGCGGCATCGTCGATCGCCGCGACCAGCGCGCGTGCGGGGCCCTCCACCAGCGTCTCGATCCCGACCGCCCCCTGCGCCGGGGCGGGCAGCATCACGTCGAGCGCGATGGCCGCGCCGGTATCGTGCCGCCCCAGCCGCTCCAGCCCCGCCGCGGCGAGCAGCGTCGCATCGACCTCTCCCGCGGCGAGCTTCCCCAGCCGGGTGTCGACGTTGCCGCGGAACAGCGTGGTGACCACATCGGGACGCAGTCGCCGCACCTGCGCCGCGCGGCGCGGGCTGCTGGTGCCGACGGTCGCCCCCTGCGGCAGCGCGGCGATCGTCTCCGCGCCGATCAGCCGGTCGCGCACGTCGGCGCGCGGCAGCATCGCAGCAATCGCGATCGCGTCGGGGCGCAGCGTCTCGACATCCTTCATCGAATGGACGCAGGCGTCGACCTCGCCCGCCAGCAGCGCGCGGTCGAGCTCCTTGGTCCACAGCGCCTTGCCGCCGATCTCCGCCAGCGCGCGATCCTGCACGCGGTCGCCGGTGGTGCGGATCACGACGATCTCGACATCATCCCAGCCGTGCGCCGACATCAACGCGTCGCGCACCATCCCCGCCTGGGTGAGCGCAAGCGGTGAACCACGGGTGCCGAGCAGGAACATGGCCACCGCCTTGCCGCCTTCGACAAGCGGCTGCAACCTCCCTAGATAGCGGCGATGCTGATCCTGGGCCTCGAATCCTCCTGCGACGAAACCGCCGCCGCGCTGGTGACCGGCGACCGCCGCGTGCTGGCGCACCGGCTGGCCGGGCAGGAGGCGGCGCACCGCCCCTATGGCGGTGTGGTCCCCGAAATCGCCGCACGCGCGCATGTCGAGGCGCTGGAGCCGCTGATCCACGCCGCCTTTGCCGACGCCGGGGTGACGCTGGCGGATGTCGATGCGGTCGCCGCCACGGCCGGGCCGGGGCTGATCGGCGGGGTGATGGTCGGGCTGGTGACCGGCAAGGCGCTGGCCCATGCCGCGGGCAAGCCGCTGGTCGCGGTCAACCATCTGGAGGGCCACGCGCTCAGCCCGCGGCTCGCCGACCCGGATCTCGATTTCCCGTACCTGCTGCTGCTAATATCGGGCGGGCATTGCCAGCTGCTGCTGGTCGAGGGGGTCGGCACCTATCGCCGGCTGGGCACAACGATCGACGATGCCGCGGGGGAAGCGTTCGACAAGACCGCCAAGATCCTCGGCCTCGGCTTTCCCGGCGGACCCGCGGTGGAACGCGCCGCCGCTGGCGGCAATGCGAACGCCGTCCCGCTGCCACGCCCGCTGAAGGGGTCGGCGGAGCCGCATTTCTCGTTCGCGGGGCTCAAGGCGGCGGTGGCGCGCGCCGCGCCCGACCATGCCGCGGCGGATGTCGCGGCGAGTTTCCAGCAAGCGGTGGTCGATTGCCTGATCGACCGGACGCGGCGAGCGCTGCGCATCGCCGGCGGCGCAACCGCGCTGGTCGTCGCGGGCGGGGTCGCCGCCAATGGCGCGGTGCGCGCGGCGCTGAAGGCGCTGGCGGACGAGCACGGGCTGCGCTTCGTCGCGCCGCCGCTGTGGCTGTGCACCGACAATGCCGCGATGATCGCCTGGGCGGGCGCGGAGCGGTTCGCCGCCGGGCTGACCGATCCACTCGACGTCGCGGCACGCCCACGCTGGCCGCTCGATCCCACCGCGGAGAAGGTGCGCGGAGCGGGGGTGAAGGCGTGAGCGACAGAGCGGAAAAAGGATGCGTCGGCGTCATCGGCGCGGGCGCATGGGGCACCGCGCTGGCGCAGGTCGCCGCCGCCAACGGGCATCATGTGCGGCTATGGGCGCGCGATCCGGCGCTGGTCGCGGCGATCAACGAACGCAACGAAAACGCCGCCTATCTGCCGGGCATCGCGCTGTCGCCGCTGATCCGAGCCACCGGCGACCTCACGCATGTGGCCACGGCGGAGGCCAATCTGATCGTCACCCCGGCACAGGCGATGCGCAGCGTGCTTGCCGACCTGCCACAACACGGCCAACCGCTGATCCTGTGCTGCAAGGGAATCGAGGCGGGGTCCCACCTGCTGATGAGCGAGGTGGCGCAGGCGGTGCACCCCACCTCCCCGGTCATGGTCCTGTCCGGGCCGACCTTCGCCGCGGAGGTGGCGCGCGGCCTTCCCACCGCGGTGACGCTGGCCGCCGCGGACGAGGCGACCGGGCGCGCGCTGACCGCGCGGATCGCGGCACCGCATTTCCGCCCCTATGCCAGCAACGACGTGATCGGCGCGGAGATCGGCGGCGCGGTGAAGAACGTGCTGGCGATCGCCTGCGGGGTGATCGCCGGCGCGGAACTGGGTGAGAATGCACGCGCCGCGCTGATCGCGCGCGGCTTTGCGGAGATGACGCGCTTCGGCCTGGCGAAAGGCGCGCGTGCGGAAACGCTCGCCGGCCTGTCGGGACTGGGCGATCTGGTGCTGACCTGTTCGTCGACTGCCTCGCGCAATTTCTCGCTCGGCGTCGGGATCGGTCGGGGCGAACAGGCGGCGGCGCTGCTGGCAAACCGCCGCACCGTCGCAGAGGGCGCGCACACCGCCCCCGTGCTGCGCGATGCGGCGCGCGCGATCGGGGTGGAGATGCCGATCACCGAGGCGGTGTGCCGATTGCTGGCGGGCGATGCGGTCCACGATGTGATCGGCGCGCTGCTGGCCAGGCCATTGCGTGGGGAGTAGCCCTGATAACCGTCACCCCAGCGAAAGCTGGGGTCTCTCTCGAATACGACGGCTCACCCACCAAGCGGACGATCCCAGCTTTCGCTGGGATGGCGGCGCGATCAGGTCAGAAATCGACCGCGATGCCCTTCAGCTCCCAGTCGCCAAACCGCACCGGGTCGTGACCCAACGGATCGTGGTCGGGCCGCTCGATCGGTTCGGGTTCGGGCACCGGCGTGTTGGGCGTCAGATAGTCGGGCGGGGTGACGTGATCGGGGCGCTTGCCCATGATGCGCTGTCCTTCGGCGGGGCGGCGGCGTTGAACCGTGCGGGAATGCCGCACATATGAAGCGGCATGAACGGCTTCAAGACGACCATGCTGCTCGCCGCGCTGACCGCCCTGTTCATGGCGCTGGGCTTCACCCTGGGCGGCTCCGGCGGCGCGATCCTGGCGTTGATCCTGGCGGCGGGAATGAACCTGTTCACCTTCTGGAACGCGGATCGCATCGTCCTGTCAATGCACCGGACAGAGGAAGTGGACTATGCCGACGCACCCGAACTGGTCGGGCTGGTGCGCGATCTGGCGGCGCGCGCGAACCTGCCGATGCCGCGTGTCTATATCATCGACGATCCCTCCCCCAATGCCTTCGCGACCGGGCGCGACCCGGCCCATGCCGCGGTCGCGGCGACCACCGGGCTGCTGTCGATGCTGACCCGTGACGAGTTGGCCGGGGTGATGGCGCACGAACTGGGGCATGTCCGCAACCGCGACACGCTGATCATGACGATGGTCGCGACGATCGCGGGGGCAGTGTCGATGCTGGCCAATTTCGGGCTGTTCTTCCGCCACGGCGGCGGACGCGGGCCGGGCTGGGCGGGGTTGCTGGCGGTACTGGTCGCGCCCTTTGCCGCGATGATCGTGCAGATGGCGATCAGCCGGACGCGCGAATATGCCGCCGACCGCGCGGGCGCGGAAATTTCGGGCCAACCGCATGCGCTCGCCAGCGCGCTGGCCAAGCTGCAACGCGGCGCGGAGGCGGTTCCCGGTGCCACCGCCACGCGCGTCCCCGCCGCGCAGCAACTGTATATTGTCCCCGGCCGATCCGCCGACAGCCTGTTCGCGACGCATCCCGACACCGGCGACCGCATTGCCGCGCTGCACGCAATCGCGCAGGAGATGGGAATGATCGCTCCCCCCACCGGCCGCCGCGCCGCTTCCGTCCCCGTCACCCGCCGTCGCGCCAGCGCCCTCGACCCGTTCGCCTGACATGGCGCGCGACATGACCCGCGCGGGCGAGCCGCTGGGCACGGCCGCGCGCCGCGCCGCGCTGCGCCTGCTCGATGCGGTGCTGCGGCGGGGCGAGCCGCTCGAATCGGCGCTGGGGCTGGCGA
>NZ_LSJO01000281.1:0-11726 GCF_001556735.1 Sphingomonas sp. CCH9-F2
CGCTCGCCCTGTCCTCCACCGCGCTGGTGCTGCCGCTGGTGGGGACGACCAGTCCGGTCGGGCGCGGCGCGTTCGCGATGCTGTTGTTCGAGGATCTGGCGCTGGTCCCGATCATCTTCGCGCTGGGCGCGATGGCGCCGACCGCGAGCGCCGAGGGCTGGGCCGGGATCGCCGGGGTCGCGCTGCGCGGCGGCCTGACGGTGGTGGCGATGTACGTCGGCGGCCGGCTGGTCCTGCCGCGGCTGTTCGCGCAGGCCGCGCGCACGAAGAGCCCGGAGCTGTTCCTCGCCGCCTCGCTGCTGGTCGTCATTATCGCCAGCGTCGCGACCACCGCCGCCGGCCTGTCGCCGATCGTCGGCGCGCTGCTGGCCGGGCTGCTGATCGCCGAGACCGAATATCATACCGAGGTCGAGGTCATGACCGCCCCGTTCAAGGGGTTGGCGCTGGGCGTGTTCCTCATCACCGTGGGGATGAGCCTGGACCTGTCGCTGATCCTCGCCAACTGGGCGGCGCTGCTGGCCGCCGTCGTCGGCGTCGTCGCGGTCAAGGCGGTGGTCACCTATCTGCTGCTGCGCGTGGCGCAGGCGCGGCCCGGCGTCGCGGCCGAAACCGGTCTGCTGATGGGCAGCCCGTCGGAAACCACGCTGATCGTGCTCGCCACCGCGGCACAGGCGCAGCTGATCCAGGCGTCGACCGCCAATTTCTGGCAGACGGTGACCGCGATCGGGCTGACGATCACGCCGCTGCTGGCGCAGCTGGGCAGCGCGGTGTCACGCCGGCTGGAGGGGCGCGCGCCGGTGCCTGACACGATCGACCATGCCGGCGGCACGCGCGCGGTGGTCTTCGGCTTCGGCCGCGTCGGGCGGCTGGTGGCGGACATGCTGGCGCGCCACGACCAGCCCTATGTCGCGGTGGAGGCGGATATCGACGCCGTCGCCGCCGCGCGCGATGCGGGCTATCCGATCATCTTCGGCGACGTGTCCCGCACCGAGATGATCGAGCGCCTGGACCTGTCGCGCGCCCGCGCGCTGATCCTGACGATGGACGAACCGGTGCTGACCGTGCGCGTCGCGCGCCGCGTCCGCGCCGCCTTCCCCGACCTGCCGATCATCGCCCGCGCGCGCGACACGATCCACGCCGCCGAACTCTACAAGGCAGGGGTCACCGATGCGGTGCCCGAGACGCTGGAAAGCTCGCTCCAGCTGTCGGAGGCGGTGCTGGTCGACCTGGGCGTCGCGATGGGGCCGGTGATCGCGTCGATCCACGACAAGCGCGACGAACTGCGCCAGGTGATCCGGCGCGAGGCGATGCTGGGCCGCGAACCGCGCATCCGCCGCGTCCGCCGCAAGGACGAGATCGAGCCGGCGGCATGACGCCGCACCCGCTTGCGCGCCGGCGGCACCGCCGTCGCGATTTTGCCCCATATCGCGGCTAACCGGGCGCGATGACCGATCCGTCGCCTCCCGCCCCCTCGCCGCTTCGTGTCGCCTTCTTCAGCGGCAACTACAATTACGTCCGCGACGGCGCGAACCAGGCGCAGAATCTGCTGGTCGGGCATCTGCTCGATCGCGGGGTGCAGGTGCGCGTCTATTCCCCCACCACGCGCACCCCCGCGTTCGAGGCGCGTGGCGAGGTGGTGGACGTGCCCGCGGTGGCGATGCCCGGCGGGCGCGGCGAATATCGGCTGGGCCGCGGCCTGCCGCGCAGGCCCCGCCGCGATCTGGCGGCGTTCGCGCCCGATCTGGTGCACGTGTCCGCGCCCGAATTCCTCGGCCATGCGGCGGTCACCTGGGCGCGCCGTCGCGGCGTGCCGGTGGTCGCGACGGTCCACACCCGGTTCGAAACCTATTTCCAATATTACGGGCTGGCGGCGATCCAGCCGGCGATCAAGGCGATCCTGCGGCGCTTCTACAACCGCGCCGACCGCGTGCTGGTCCCCACCCCGTCGATGGCGGAGGTGCTGACCGAATTCGGGGTGACGTCACCGATCTCGATCTGGGGACGCGGGGTCAACCACCGCCGCTTCCATCCCGACAGGCGCAGCAAGGAATGGCGCCGCTCGCTGGGGATCGCCGACGACGAACTCGCGGTCGGCTTCCTCGGCCGGCTGGTGCTGGAAAAGGGGCTGGGCGTCTTCGCTGACGTGCTGCGCGTGCTGGAGGCGCGCGGCGTGCCGCACCGGGTGCTGGTGGTCGGCAAGGGGCCGGCGCAGGAATGGTTCGCGGAGCGCGTGCCGAATGCCGCCTTCGCCGGTTTCCAGAGCGGTGACGATCTGGGCCGCGCGGTCGCGTCGATGGACATGCTGTTCAACCCCAGCGTCACCGAAACCTGGGGACAGGTGACGTCGGAGGCGATGGCGGCCGGCGTCCCCGTGGTCGCGGCGCGCGCGACCGGTGCGGTCGACCTGCTGGAGGACGGCCGCACCGGCTTCCTGGTCACGCCGCAGGACGTGGCGGCCTACGCCGACGCGATCGAGCGGCTGGTCCGCGACGATGCGTTGCGCGCGCGGATGGGGGCGGCGGCGCATGTCCGCGCACAGGATTTCCGCTGGGATGCCGCGAACGAGGCGGTGCTGACCGCCTATCGCGAGGTGCTCGCCGCCCGCGCGAGGTGACGGATCACGCGCGCTCCCGCCAATCGAACGTCAGCGGCGCCTCGCGGAACGCAAAGCGATCGAGGTGGCTCGCCACCACCTCGCGCATCCGCGCCACACCGCCATCGTCGGGGCCATCGTCCGGGACAGTCAGCACGACGTCCAGTGTCGCACTGTCGGCGCGCAGGTCCAGCACCGCGCCGTTGGGGAAGGCGATCCGCGCTTCCTCGGCGGAAAAGCTGACCTCCATCTTGTGGCTCCAGTGCTTGGCCAGCTGCTGGAGATAGCGGCTGGCCGACGCGGTCGGCACGCGGGCGACGCAGACGCTCACTTCAGCCGCTCCACCTTCTGCGCCGCCTCGTCGATGATCGCCGCGATATCGTGCAGCGTGTCCGGCGAAGCGTCGGGGCGTCCGGCGCGGTCCTGCACCGCCTGGCGCAGGTTGCCCAGCGCGCGGCGGACGGGCGCCCCCTCCCCGCGGGCGCGATGCGCGCCGATCGCCTCCAGCCGCGCCAGCAGCGCCGCGACCAGCTCCGCCTGTTCGTCGAGATGCGCGCGACCGGCGTCGGTGACGGCAAAGCGCTTGCGCGCGCCGTCGGCGGCCTGCGCGGCGATCAGCTCCATCTCGTCGAGCATGGTCAGCGCGGGATAGACGACCCCGGGACTGGGCGCATAGGCGCCGCCGGTCAGCTCCTCGATCGCCTTGATGAGTTCGTAGCCGTGGCGCGGTTCGTCGGCGATCAGCTTGAGGAGGACGAGGCGCAATTCGCTGCCGTCGAACATCCGCCGGCTGCGCCCGCCCCCGCCGCCCCAGCCGCGACGCTGCTCGCCGTCGTTGAGGCGTTCGATCCAGTGGAAGAAGCGCTCGACGTCCATCTCGGGGCGGGGGCCGCGCGGGCCGAAACGGTGGTGGTGGTGATGGTGGTGGCGGCCGTGGCCACCGGTAGAGAAACGAAACATTGAGCGACTCCGTGAGCGGTTACGATGGCCCCAAGATATATCTTTGCCGCCACCCGTCAAGATATATCTTGAAATATCGACACGCCCGGACCGATCCGGCGGACGGGACACCCTCAACACCGGCATGACGAACGGCGCGCGACACCTTATGTTCGCGCGCATGGCCGATCTCTTCGCCGGGTTCGAACCCGCGCCTCCTGCCGATGCTGCCGTCTCTGACGACGCCCCGCTTGCCGACCGGCTGCGCCCGCGCACGCTGGGCGAGGTCGTCGGGCAGGAGCATCTGACCGGCCCTGACGGCGCGATCGGGCGGATGGTCGCGGCGGGGCGGCTGTCGTCGATGATCCTGTGGGGGCCGCCGGGCACCGGCAAGACGACGATCGCGCGGCTGCTCGCCGACGCGGTGGGCCTGCGCTTCGCCCCGATCTCCGCGGTCTTCTCCGGCGTGGCGGACCTCAAGAAGGTGTTCGCGGAGGCGCGCGAGCACGCCCGGATGGGCAAGCGCACCCTGTTGTTCGTCGACGAGATCCACCGCTTCAACCGCGCGCAGCAGGACGGCTTCCTCCCCTATGTGGAGGACGGCACCGTCACGCTGGTGGGCGCCACCACCGAAAATCCGTCGTTCGAACTCAACGCCGCGCTGCTCAGCCGCGCGCAGGTGCTGATCCTCCACCGCCTCGCCCGCCCCGCGCTCGACCAGCTGATCGACCGGGCCGAGGCGGAGATGGCCCGCCCCCTGCCGCTGGCCGACAGCGCGCGCGACGCGCTGGTCGCCAGCGCCGACGGCGACGGGCGCTTCCTGCTCAACCAGGTGGAGACATTGTTCTCGGTCGACATCGGCGAGCCGCTCGACGCCGCCGGCCTGTCCGCCTTCCTCCAGCGCCGCGTCGCGGTCTACGACAAGGACCGCGAGGGGCATTACAACCTCATCAGCGCGCTCCACAAATCGATCCGCGGCTCCGATCCGCAGGCCGCGCTCTATTATCTGGCGCGGATGCTGACCGCGGGGGAGGAGCCGCTGTTCGTCCTGCGCCGCCTGATCCGCGCGGCGGTGGAGGATATCGGCATGGCCGACCCGCAGGCGCTGGTGCAGTGCATCGCTGCCAAGGACGCCTACGACTTCCTCGGCTCGCCGGAGGGCGAGCTGGCGATCGTGCAGGCGTGCCTGTACCTGGCCACCGCCCCCAAATCGAACGCCGCCTATATGGCGCAGAAGAAGGCGTGGCGCAGCGCGAAGGAGACGGGGTCGCTGATGCCGCCCGCCAACATCCTCAACGCACCAACCAAGCTGATGAAGCAGATCGGCTATGGCGCCGGATATGAATACGACCATGACGCCGACGGCGGCTTTTCCGGCGCGAACTACTGGCCCGACGAGCTGCCGCCGCAAACCTTCTACGAACCCACGCAGCGCGGTTACGAAAAGCGCGTTGCCGAACGGCTCGCCTGGTGGGAAGAACGCCACCATGCGCGTTCCGAATAGTCTCCTCCTCCCGCTCGCCCTCCTCGCCCCCGTCGCCGCGGCGGCGCAATCGCCGCAATCGGTGCAGCAGAGCGACCGCGGCACCTATGCCCGCGCGATCGCGGCGGGGTACAAGGCGTCGTTCCTGTGCGGCGGCGTGTTCAACGCCGGGCGCGGCGAGCGGCAGGTCGAGCAGCTCGAGCTGCGCGGCATTTACCCGGAGTATGACCGGATCGTCCCCGCCCTGCCCGCGCTGGTCGACCGGCGTTCCGCCAGCGTGATCGTGGAGTTCGACGCCGAACGTCGCCTGCCCCCGCGCCGCGCCACCTGGACGCGCGCGGGCGGGTGCACGCTCCATCCGATCGGCGCGCCGGTCCCGGTGTCGCCCGCCCCCGCCGCCGGCCCCGCCGGGCCGCTGGGCGCCGATCCGCGCGCCTGGCCGCAGGGCGACGCCGGCATCGCGCCGCGTCCGTCGGCGGCGCTGGCGCGCGCGGTCGAGCGCGCCTTCGACGGCAGCTTCGGCGCGGGCAGCGAGACGCTGGGCGTCGTGGTGCTGCGCGACGGGAATGTGGTGGCGGAACGCTATCGCGACGGCTTCGGCCCGTTCGTCGCCAACCGCACCTGGTCGGTGGCCAAGAGCATCGCGGGGACATTGGTCGGCATGGCGGGGGTCGATCCGCGCCAGCCCGCGAACATCCCCGAATGGAAAAGCCCGTGGGGCGCCGATCCGCGCGCGCGGATCACGCTGGACCAGTTGTTGCGCATGTCCTCGGGCCTGCACAGCGACACCGCGGGCAACCGCACCGACGCGATCTATTTCGGCGGCACCACCGTCACCGAACAGGCGACGTCATGGCCGCTGGCGACCCAGCCGGGCGAGCGGTTCCGCTATGCCAACAATGACATCATGCTGGCGGTCCGGTCGCTGCGCGCGTCGCTGGGCGAGCCACGCTATCGCGCGCTCCCGTCGCGTCTCTTCACCACGTTGGGGATGCGCCATACCGTCGCGGAGGCGGACTGGCAGGGCAATTACATCCTGTCGAGCGACGTCTACACCACCGCGCGCGATCTGGCACGGCTGGGGCAGTTCTGGCTTCAGGACGGCGTGTGGCAGGGCAAGCGCCTGCTCCCGGCCGGCTGGGTCCGCTACATGACCACCCCCGCCGGCCCGCAGCCCGACCGGGCGGAGGGCTATGGCGCGACCATCTGGCTGTTCGGCGCCACGCAGGGGCTGCCCGCCGGCAGCTATTCGGCGCAGGGCAATCGCGGCCAGTATGTGATGGTGATCCCGTCCGAGCGGCTGGTGATCGTGCGCCGCGGGGAGGATCCTGGCGGCGCGCGCTTCGACGTCGCGCGCTTCGCCGCAGAGGTCATCGCCGCGCGGTGACCCTGCCCCGCTTCACGCGCTTCGCCGCGATCGACTGGTCGGGGGCGAAGGGCCAGCGCCACCGCGGCATCGCGGTCGCCACCTGCGACGCGGGCGATGCCGCCCCGCTGCTGGTCGCCCCGCCCGATGGCCGCGCCTGGTCGCGGCAGGGCGTGCTCGACTGGCTGGCGGGGCAGCGGGACGACGCGCTGCTGGCCGGGTTCGACTTCAGCTTTTCCGCACCCTTCGTGACGCGCGGCGCGCATCTGCCGGGGGAGGCGGTCGCCACCCCCGACGCCCGCGCGCTGTGGGCCTATGTCGACGCGATGAGCGACGACGCGGATCTGGGCGCCGCCTCCTTCCTGGAGGCGCGGCGCGGACGCCATTTCTACCTCGGCGCCGCAGACGGGGCGAAGCGCGACTTCCTCCACTGGCGCGCGTGCGAGGTGGCGGGAGACGGCACCACCAAGCCGTCGACCGTCTATGACGCGATCGGCGCGGCGCAGGTGGCCAAGGCCAGCTTCGCGGGGATGCGGCTGCTCCACCACCTGGCCGGCCGCATCCCCGTGTGGCCGTTCGACGCCGTGCCGCCACGCGGCGCGCTGGTGGTGGAAATCTACACCGCGATCGCCGCGCGCGCCGCGGGTGTGCCGCGCGGCCGCAGCAAGCTGCGCGATGCCGCCGCGCTCGATACTGCGCTCGCCGCGCTGGGATCGCGGCCGCATGCGCCGCTCGCCGCCTATGACGATCACGCCACCGACGCGATCATGGCCTCCGCCTGGCTGCGCCGCCATGCCGCGGACGCGACGTTATGGCATCCCCCCGCGCTGACCGATCCGATCGCCGCGACGGAGGGCTGGACCTTCGGCGTCCGCTGACGCATGGGAGCGGGACGATGCCGGTTTAGCTCAGCTGGTAGAGCAGCGGTTTTGTAAACCGAAGGTCGCGGGTTCGATCCCTGCAACCGGCACCACCTTGGAATGCGTGACGACGGACATTCCCTCCATCGCTCGCTCCTCGCAACCCGCCACCCCGGACGCGATCCGGGGTCCACCGTTCCACGACCCCAACGGCCGGTGGGGACGCGGTGCGGTGGATCCCGGTACGGCATGACGATGCCGACTGCTAGCGCGGCAGTTCCCAACGCACGCGGTCGCTGTAGCGCCCTTCCACCACCGCGCCGCCCGCATCGCGCGCCGGCGTGAAGCGCGCGCGCTGCGCATAGAGGCGGCAGGTCGCCTGATCGAGCGCCGACGATCCGCTGGGCGCGGTGACGCGGCATGACGTCACGCGGCCGTCGGTGCCGATCGCCACGCTGATCCCCACCGTGCCCTGTTCCTCGGCACGGATCGCCGCGGGCGGATAATCGTCATTGGTGATCCACGCGCCCCGGTTGCCGCGCACCGCTACCCCGCGGGTCAGGTCCGGCGCTGCCGAGGCCGACGGCAGCGGCCGCGGCGGCGGCAGATCGGCGATGACCGGCGGGTCGAGCGGGAAGGTCGTGACCGGCACGGTCCAGCTGGCGGCGGGCGCGTCGACCGCGGTGGACGCGGTCACCTGCGGTTCGCTACGCTGGGTCGCCTGCGTCATGGTCTGCTTCGCGGGCGGCGGCGTGTCGACGGGCGGTGGCGGCACGGTCAGCGGAATGTTGCGAATGGTCAGCGTCTGTTCGATCCGTCCCGCGACATCGATGGCCATCCCACTGACGAAGGCATAGCCGATGACGGCATGGAGGGCGGCGACACCGGCAATGGTAGAGAGGCGACGTGATCCGCGAACGCTATCGGCATAGGCCATGGCAGCTTCTCCTGTCCCGAAGACATCGGCGGCGTGCCCGTGCTCGCCCCTCGACGAACTTCGAGAACGGAGGCTGCGCCCAGCTTTCCGTAACGTCAAGACGGGTTGGTAACGATTGTGTGACAGCATCGTGCAACCGCCGGGCGGCGGTGGTCGTTACGGTGCGCACATGAAGGTGAAGGTCGCCAGTTACAACATGCGCAAGGCGATCGGCACCGATCGCCGCCGCAACCCCGAACGCATCCTGCAGGTCCTGCGCGAGATCGATGCCGACATCATCGCCCTGCAGGAGGCCGATCGCCGCTTCGGCACCCGCGCGGCGGTGCTGACCGCGCATCTGCTGGAGGAACATGGCGACTGGCAGGCGGTCGGCGTTGCGGTCCGCGCCGCCAGCATGGGCTGGCACGGCAATGCATTGCTGGTGCGCAAGTCGGCGCGGATCGTGGAATGCGCGCCGGTCCACCTGCCCGCGCTGGAACCGCGCGGCGCGGTGATGGCGGATGTGGAACTGGGCGATGCGACGATCCGCGTGGTGGGCATGCACCTGGACCTGTCGGGCCTGTGGCGGCGGCGTCAGGCGGCGGCGATCATGGCGCAGGTCGGCGCCGACACCGCGCGCCGCCCGACGGTGATGATGGGCGATCTCAACGAATGGAGCCGCCAGTCGGGCTGCCTGCGCGATTTCGGCCATGACTATCGCTTCGCGGACACCGGCCCCAGTTTCCACGCGCGCCGCCCGATCGCGCGGCTCGACCGGATCATGGTGTCGCCCGACGTGCGCATCGCCGCCTGCGGCGTCCATGCCAGCGCGGCGGCGCGCACCGCGTCGGACCATCTGCCGATCTGGGCGGAACTGGAACTGGCATGACGCCGCCCCCGCCCCGCCGCGACGCCGTCCGCGAAAAGGAACTGCGGCTGGCGCTGGTCTGCTACGGCGGGATCAGCCTGGCGGTCTATATGCACGGCATCACCAAGGAGGTGTGGCACCTGGCCCGCGCCAGCCGCGCCGCGCATGACGGCGGCGCATGCGTCGGCGCCAGCGCCCAGGTCTATCTGGAGCTGCTGACCGAGATCGAGGCGCATGGCGGCATCCGGCTGCGCATCCTGCCCGATATCGTCGCTGGCGCCAGTGCGGGCGGAATCAATGGCGTGTTCCTGGCGCAGGCGATCGCCAGCGGCCAGTCGCTCGACCCGCTGACCGACCTGTGGCTGGACGGCGCCGACGTCGAACGGCTGATCGACGCCGAGGCCGCGCCCGCCTCGCGCTTCTCGAAGGTCTGGGCGATGCCGCTGGCGTGGATGGCGGCGGGGCGCAGCGCCGATCAACTGGAGGCGCTGGACGATGCCACGCGCGACGAAGTGAAGGCCAAGCTGTCGCACTTCATCCGCTCGCGCTGGTTCGAACCGCCCTTTTCCGGCGCGGGCTTCACCACGATGCTGCTCGATGCGTTCGACGCCATGGCGGCCGCGCCGCGCGGGCCGCGGCTGCTGCCCGATGGCCAGCCGCTCGACCTGTTCGTCACCGTCACCGATTTCGGCGGTCATCCCGAACGGCTCCAGCTCCATTCGCCCGCCGAGGTGATGGAAACCGAGCACCGGCTGGTGTTCCCCTTCACCGATCACGGCCATGCGGTGCAGACGCTCGCCGCGGTGCCGGAACTCGCCTTCGCGGCGCGCGCCACCTCCAGCTTTCCCGGTGCCTTTCCGCCGTTCACCGTGGCCGAGCTGGATGCGGTGCTGAAGGCCCGGCGCCAGTCGTGGCCGGGGCGCCGCGCGTTCCTGTCGCGCGTGCTGCCGCGGCACGACGCGGCGCATGCGGCGGACAAGGCGGTGCTGATCGACGGATCGGTACTGGCCAACGCGCCGTTCCGCCCGGCGATCGACGCCCTGCGCGAACGGCCGGCGCGCCGCCAGGTCGATCGTCGCTTCGTCTATATCGATCCCTCGCCCGGTCATAAGTTCGGAATGCGACACGGGGTGCGGGGCGCGCCCGGCTTCTTCCAGACGATCATCGGCGCGGTCAGCGAACTGCCGCGCCAGCAGCCGATCCGCGACAATCTGGAGGCGCTGGCCGAACGCTCGCGTCGCATCGAGCGGATGCGCGCGATCACCGAGGCGATCCGCCCGCAGGTGGAGGCGGAAATCGAGGGGCTGTTCGGCCGCACGCTGTTCCTCGACCGCCCCACCCCCGCGCGGCTGGTCGCATGGCGTCGCCGCGCGCAACAGGCCGCCGCCGACCGCGCCGGCTATGCCTATACCAGCTACGGCCAGTTGAAGGCCGCCGGGGTGGTCGAATTCGTCGCCGCGCTGCTCCAGTCGATCGGCGGGGAGCCGGCGGCGCGGCGCGGCGGGCGCCTGCGCCAGCGGCTCGATGCCGCGCTGGCGGCGCGCGGTCTTGGCCCCGATGCGGTGTTCGCGGGCGGCGCCAGCGACGCGATGATCGCGTTCCTGCGCACCTTCGACCTCAATTTCCGCGTCCGCCGCCTGCGCTTGCTGGCGCGCCGCCTCACCGAAGTGGAGGGCGCGGCCGACGAAACCACGCTCGCACCGCTGCGCGATGCCATCTACGACTCGCTCAGCGCCTATCTCGATGCGCGCCTGCCCGAGCGCCGCACCGCGCTTCGCCGCGACGTGCGTGCCCTGCGCGACGACGCCGGTCCGCTGCTCGACTCGCTCGGCGCCGCGCTCGATCTCACCACGCTCGACGCTACCACCGACGAACGAATGGCCACCGCGCTCGCCGCGATGCCGCGCGATATCCGCCGTCCGATGCTGCTCAACTACCTCGGCTTTCCCTATTTCGACGTCGCCACCATGCCGCTGCTCCAGGGTGAGGGCAGCGACGAATTTGATCCGATCAAGGTCGATCGCGTGTCCCCCGACGACGCCCGCTCGATCCGCGAAGGCGGCGCGGAAGCGACATTGAAGGGCATACAATTCAGTAACTTCGGGGCGTTTTTTAGCAGGATGTATCGTGAAAACGACTATCTGTGGGGCCGGCTGCACGGTGCCGAGCGGATGATCGACATCACCGTCTCCACCCTGCCCCCCGGCGCCCGCCTGCGCGCCGGCCGCATCGCCGCGATCAAACGCGCCGCCTTCCTCGCGATCCTCGACGAGGAAGCCCCCCGCCTGTCCACCGCCACCGGCCTGATCGACACCCTCCGCCGCGAAATCGGCTGACCCCACCCAGTCGTTTCGCCCGTGGACTGGAAAAATCCGCACGACCGCCCTAGCCTGCGCGCCATGCAATTCCTGAAGCTCCTGTTCTGGTGCCTGCTCGCGTTCGTCGCAGCGGTCTTCACCTTCGGCAACTGGACGACCGTTTCGATCCAGCTGTTCGGCGGGATGGTGGCGGAAGTGAACCTGCCGGTACTGCTGCTGGCGACCTTCCTCACCGGCTTCGTCCCGACGCTGGTGTACCAGCACTGGATCCGCTTCCGCCTGCGCCAGCGCCTCGCCGCCGCGGAACGGGCGCTGGACACCGAACGCGCGCTCAACGCCGCGCGCGCCGCGGATCCGGTGCCGCCCCCGCCCCCCGTGCCCTC
>NZ_LSJO01000282.1:0-209 GCF_001556735.1 Sphingomonas sp. CCH9-F2
CGCGACATCGACACGATGCGCCAGACGCTGGAGGGGCCGTTCGCCGCCGGGGCCGATCGCGCCGGCCGCGCGGTGGAGACCGCACTGATGCGCGCGGTGCGCACCGGCAAATTGGGGTTCGACGACCTGAAGGCGGTGGCGCTGTCGGTGCTGGCGGAGATCGCGGCGGCGGCGGTGCGCAACGGTATCGGTGCCATCGTCGGCGGTGG
>NZ_LSJO01000283.1:0-2118 GCF_001556735.1 Sphingomonas sp. CCH9-F2
TCGCGCAGGAGGTCAAGAGCCTCGCCAACCAGACCGCGCGCGCCACCGACGATATCGCCGCGAAGATCGCCGCGATTCAGGCCGCCACCCACACCACCGTCGATGCCAGCGCCTCGATCAAGCGCACCGTCGCCGACGTGCAGGGATCGGCCAGCCACGTCAGCGAGGCGATGCGCCTTCAGTCGCAGACCGTCACCGCGATCACCGCGGCGGTCGACGAAACCGCGCTGGCCGCCGATTCCATGTCGCACACCATCGCCGCGATCCGCGAGGAGACGCAGGCGGTCGCCAACCAGATGGCGTCGGTCGGGGTCACGTTCGCCACGATCGGCGACCGGTTCCAGGACCTGCGCACCACCGCCAGCGAGTTTTCGGCAAGCGTGGCCTAATCACGCCGGCGGCGTTATGCGGCCGGGCATGACGCATATCCTGCTGACCGGATCGACCCGCGGCATCGGCGCCGCGATCGCCGCCCGGCTGTCCGCCATCCCCGGCGTGCGGCTGGTCGGGCACGGCACCGCCGCCGGCATCGCCGCCGACTTCGCCGATCCCGCCGGCGCCGACCATCTGTGGGAACGCGCGCTCGACCGGCTCGACGGGCGGATCGACGTCCTCATCAACAACGCCGGCATCTTCGAGGCCGCGCCGATCGATGCCGATGATGCCGACTGGCTCGCCGCGTGGCAGCGCACGGTGCAGGTCAACCTGACCGCCGCGGCGCAACTGTCGCGCCACGCGGTGCGCCACTGGCTGGCGCGGGAGAACGGCGGCCGCCTCGTCAACGTCGCCAGCCGCGCCGCCTATCGCGGCGACAGCCCCGCGCACTGGCATTATGCCGCGGCCAAGGCGGGGATGGTCGCGATGACGAAGACGATCGCGCGCGGCTATGCCGCCCAGGGCGTGCTCGCCTTCGCGATCTGCCCCGGCTTCACGATGACCGGGATGGCCGACGACTATCTCGCCAGCCGCGGCGGCGACAGGCTGCTCGCCGACATCCCGCTTGGCCGCGTCGCGCAGCCGGAGGAAGTGGCGGAGGTCGCGCGCTTCCTATCGCTCGATGCGCCGCCGTCGATGACCGGCGCGGTGCTCGACGTGAACGGGGCCAGCTATGTCCGATAAGGTCGACAGCTGGCGCGTCACGCTGCCGTGCACCCGTGCCGAGGCGGAGGCGATCGACGCCGCCGACGATCTGGTGATCGACGCGGTGCTGATGACCACCGAGGAGGTGGAGGACGATCGCAAACGCTGGCGGCTCGACGCCTATGTCGAGGATGAGCCCGACGCCGCGCTGCTCGCCGCGCTCGCCGCGCTGGTCCCCAGCGCCGCCGGAACCGCGCCGGTCGTCACCCCGCTGGGCGCGGAGGACTGGGTGGCGATGAGCCAGGCCGGGCTGGAGCCGATCCGCGAGGGCCGCTTCGTCGTCCACACCAGCGCGCATCCCGTCGCCGCGCCGCCGGGCGGCCGCGCCTTCCTGATCGATGCCGGGCAGGCGTTCGGCACCGGCCACCATGCCACCACCTCCGGGTGCCTGGCGATGCTCGACGGCATGGCCGACCGCGCCTTCGCCAATGTCATCGATCTGGGCACCGGCACCGGGCTGCTCGCCTTCGCCGCGCGTCACCTGTGGCCCGCCGCGACGATCACCGCGACCGATATCGATCCCGCCGCGATCCACGTCACGCGCGAGAATGCGGCGGAGAACGGTATCGACGCGCTCCACCTGATCGTCGCCGACGGCGCACTGTCGGACGATATCGCCGCGCGCGCACCCTATGACCTGGTCATCGCCAACATCCTCGCCGGCCCGCTGATCTCGATGGCGCCGGAGGTGGCGGCGATCGCCGCGCCCGGCGCCGCAATCGTGCTGGCGGGGCTGCTCGACACGCAGCGTGAACAGGTGATCGCCGCCTTCGCCGCATGCGGCTGCACGCTGGAACTGGTCGACCGGCGTGGCGACTGGACGATCCTTCGCCTTTCCGCTGGCACGACCCGCTACGTGCCGACGCGGCCGATCGACCCCAAGGGCCGCGACGGTTGGGCGCTCGATCTGTAGCGCGCCGGGCCGCGCGCGGCGTCCTCGCGCTCGCGCTGCTGCTCGCCGGCTATGTACTGGCGGGG
>NZ_LSJO01000284.1:0-9928 GCF_001556735.1 Sphingomonas sp. CCH9-F2
CGACCCGCACCCGCTGTTCGCCAGCTTCACCGCCGCGGCGATGAAGCTGGCGAACAGCGGGTGCGGGTCGAACGGCTTGCTCTTCAGCTCCGGGTGGAACTGCACGCCGACGAACCACGGATGGTCGGGCCGCTCGACGATTTCCGGCAGCGTGCCGTCGGGGGACATGCCGGAGAAGACCAGCCCGCCCTTTTCGAGCGCGTCGCGGTACGAGGTATTGACCTCATACCGGTGGCGGTGGCGCTCCGAAATCTCGTCGCTGCCGTAGATGGAGGCGACGACGCTGTTGCCGGTCAGCGCGGCGGTATAGGCGCCCAGCCGCATCGTCCCGCCCAGGTCGCCGTTCGCGGCGCGCGTTTCCAGCCCGCGCTCGCCCATCCATTCGGTGATGAGGCCGACGACCGGCTCGTCGGTCGGGCCGAATTCGGTCGACGACGCCTGCGGCAGGCCCGCCAGGTCGCGCGCGCCCTCGATGCACGCCATCTGCATCCCGAAACAGATCCCGAAATAGGGCACGCGGCGTTCGCGCGCGAAGCGGACCGAGGCGATCTTGCCCTCCGCCCCGCGCGACCCGAACGCGCCGGGCACCAGGATCGCGTGGCAAGGCTCCAGATGCGCGGCGATCTCGGTATCATCGCCCTCGAACAGTTCGGCGTCGATCCAGCGGATGTTGACCTTCACCCGGTTGGCGATCCCGCCATGGACCAGCGCCTCGTTGAGCGACTTGTAGGCGTCCTGCAGGCCGACATATTTGCCGACGACGCCGACGG
Organism: Sphingomonas sp. CCH9-F2; assembly: GCF_001556735.1. Classification (NCBI taxonomy): domain Bacteria; kingdom Pseudomonadati; phylum Pseudomonadota; class Alphaproteobacteria; order Sphingomonadales; family Sphingomonadaceae; genus Sphingomonas; species Sphingomonas sp. CCH9-F2. The sequence goes on from NZ_LSJO01000284.1 coordinate 771, forward strand.
TCACCTCGCCCTCCGGGTGCATCAGCCGCTCGACGATTTCCTCCCAGCGGGTAAGATCGGGGGGCGACGACGGGGTGATGCCGAAGGCGCGCAGCACCTCCGAATCCAGCCCCTCGGCATGATATTGCAGCGGCACGGCGTAGATGCTCTTGGCGTCCAGCGCCGGGATGACGGCGGTTTCGGGGACGTTGCAGAACAAGGCGATCTTCGCGCGTTCCGATTCGGGCAACGGATGTTCGCAGCGGCACACCAGCACATCGGGCTGGACGCCCAGCGCCGCCAGTTCGCGCACCGAATGCTGCGTCGGCTTGGTCTTCAGCTCGCCCGCGGCGGCGATGTACGGCACCAGGGTGACGTGGATGCTGATCGCATTGCCGCGCCCGACCTCGTTCTTCAGCTGGCGGATCGCCTCGATGAAGGGGAGCGATTCGATATCGCCCACCGTCCCGCCGATCTCGCACAGCACGAAGTCGAGGTCGTCGGTTTCCGCGCGCGCGAACGCCTTGATCGCGTCCGTCACGTGCGGGATCACCTGCACCGTCGCACCCAGATAGTCGCCGCGCCGCTCGCGCTCGATGATCGTCTTGTAGATCCGGCCCGAGGTGACGTTGTCCGACTGGCGGCTGGCGACGCCGGTGAAGCGTTCGTAATGGCCCAGGTCCAGATCGGTTTCGGCGCCGTCGTCGGTGACGTACACCTCGCCGTGCTGATACGGGCTCATCGTGCCGGGATCGACGTTCAGATAAGGGTCGAACTTGCGGATGCGCACGCGATAGCCGCGCGTCTGCAGCAACGCCGCGAGGCTTGCCGCCATGAGACCCTTGCCGAGCGAGGAAACCACGCCGCCGGTGATGAAGATGTACCGCGCCATGGGGGTGAACGCCTAACCTTTAAATACGAACGAGGGCAAGCGCGCGGACGTGCCGCGCGCGATGAAACGACGATCGGTGCGACGATCAGTTGGCGAGCGGGACGCCGTTGTCGGCGCGTGCGGGCTGCTGCGCCGCTGCGGCATTGGCGGCGGCGCCGGCCAGCGCGTCGTCCGCCGGGGCAGGCGCGGTCTGCGCCTGCGCGGCGGGCGCGCGGCGCTGGAGCGAGGTGTCGACGCTGGTGGCGCTGCGGCTGGCGGCCAGGAACGCCAGCAGCACGCTCATCGCGATGAACACGCCCGCCAGGACCGACGTGGCGCGCGTCAGGAAATCCGCCGCGCCGCGTGCCGACATCAGCCCCGACGGGCTGCCCGACGACGTCAGCCCGCCGCCCTCCGACCGCTGCATCAGGATCACGGTAACAAGGGCCGCCGCGATGATGGCCTGGACGACAAGCAGAAAGGTGAACATGGCGGCGCGAACGATCCCGGAAATAGAGAAAGCGGGCGAACGGGCCGAAGCCCGCACCCCGGACCGCCGCCACATAGTCCCGCCGCCGCCGCCGATCAACCGGCGCGCCGCAAACCGCATAAGGCGTGGCAAATTCGTGACATGGCTGAAACCAGCCGCGCGGGCGGGCGTTATTCCGCACAAATCCGGAACGTTCCGGCAGCGTTGCAACAGAGACGGGACAAAGACGTGGCGACCTTTGCGCAGCCCGAACTCAATTCATGGATGAAGGCGCTGGTGGACTATGTCCGCTCCGGCGAGCCCGACCTCACCAACCGCCAGATGGCGCTGCTGCTGGTGGTGTACCTGCGCCCCGGCCCGCATACGGTGCGCGGCCTGGCGCGGATATTGAACGTGTCCAAGCCGGTCGTCACGCGCGCCTTGAACAGGTTGGGCGCTCTCGGCTATCTGCGCCGCCAACGCGACGACAGCGACAAGCGCAACATCTTCGTCGCGCGCACTTCCGAAGGGGCAGATTTTCTTGAGGAGTTCGGGCAGTTCATCGGCGACGGCGAGCCACCGTCCGCAGCGCGCGCCGCTGGCGCGTAGCGGATTCGCATTGACCGGGCGCTCCGTCGCGCTCGATCCGCGTATCCATGCGGTGCGCCCCGACATCGCCGACGTCCGCCTGGCCGATCGCGTCTTCGCCCCGCATTACGCCGCCCCGGCCCGCTGTACGCTGGCGCACGATGCCGTGTTGCGCGAGCAGCGCGGCGCCGATTCCCCCGCGGTGATCGCCTTGAGGGCGGGCGATGCGTTCGACCTGTTCGACGTCACCGGCGGCATCGCCTGGGGCATCGCGGTCGAATCGGGGCTGGTGGGCTATCTCGACGCCGGGGCGCTGGCGTCGTGACGGTCGGCGTCTTCATCGACGGTGCGGTCGGCACCACCGGTCTGGAGATCCGCGAGCGGCTGTCCGCGCGGCCGGAGATCGCGCTCTACACGCTGGACGACGATCGCCGCAAGGATGCCGCCGCGCGTGCCGCGGCGCTCAACCGGGCCGATATCGTCATCCTGTGCCTGCCCGACGATGCCGCGCGCGAGGCGGTGGCGATGATCGCCAACGACCGGACGCGCGTGATCGACGCATCAACCGCGCATCGCGTCGCGGACGGCTGGACCTACGGCTTTGCCGAGCTGGAGCCGGACCAGGCGCAGCGGATCGCGACCGCGCGCTTCGTCAGCAACCCCGGCTGCTACCCCACCGCCTTCCTGGCGCTGATCCGCCCGCTGGTGCGCGCGGGGCTGCTGCCCGCGGACGCGCTGCTCAGCGTCAATGCCGCGTCGGGCTATTCCGGCGGGGGCAAGGCGATGATCGAGGAATTCGAAAGCGGCGCCGCGGCCACCGCCTTCCGCCCCTATGGCCTGTCGCTGGCGCACAAGCATGTGCCGGAGATGCAGCGCCACGCCGGCCTTACCCATCCGCCGATCTTCCAGCCGTCGGTGGCCCACACCTATCGCGGGATGGTGGCGGAGGTGCCGCTGCACGCCGCGCAGCTGATCGCCGGTACGACGATCGACGACGTGCGCGCCGCGCTGGCGGATGCCTATGCCGGCAGCGCGCTGGTGCGCGTCGCCGACAGCGACGTCGCCACCGTCGCGATCGAGGCAGATGCCGGGACCGATCGCATGACGCTGCGCGTGTTCGGCAATGCCGTTACCGGGCAGTTGCGGCTGGTCGCGACGCTCGACAATCTGGGCAAGGGCGCGGCGGGCGCGGCGGTCCAGAACCTCAACATCATGGCCGGTCTCGACCCCGTTGCCGGCCTGACCCTCTGACCCTTCTTTCAGCCTAGGAGACTCCGGTGGAGCGCAATCCGGTCGGCAAGCTGTTGTTGTTCGGCGCGACGGGCGATCTTGCCCGGCGGATGCTGTTGCCCTCGCTCTACGGCCTCCACGCCGACGGGCTGTTGCCAGAGGGGCTGACGATCACCGGATCGGCGCGCGGCGATCTGGACGACGACGGCTTCCGCGCCGAAGCGAAGAAGGCGCTCGACGAATTCCTCCCCGCCGATCGCAAGGACGAGGCCGCGCTGTCCGGCTTCCTGAAGCGGTTGCAGTTCCAGCCGGTCGACCTGTCTGACGAGAACACCTTCGCGCCGCTGGCCGAGAAGATCGGCGACGTTTCGGGCGGGCTGGCGATCTTCCTGTCGACCGCGCCGTCGCTGTTCGAACCGGCGGTGAAGGGGCTGGAGAAGGTCGGGCTAGCCGGGCCGACGGTGCGCATCGGGCTGGAAAAGCCGCTGGGCTACGACCTGGCGTCGAGCCGCGAGATCAACGACACCGTCGCCGCGGTCTTCCCCGAGGAGCGGATCTTCCGCATCGACCATTACCTGGGCAAGGAAACGGTCCAGAACATCCTAGCGCTGCGGTTCGGCAATTCGTTCTTCGAACCGGTGTGGAACGCGCGCGGGATCGACAACGTGCAGATCACCGTGTCCGAGACAGTCGGGCTGGAGGATCGCGCCGGCTATTACGACGGCGCTGGCGCGCTGCGCGACATGGTGACCAACCACATGCTCCAGCTGGTCGCGTTGATCGCGATGGAGCCGCCGGCGCGCTTCACCCCCACCGACGTGCGCGACGAAAAGGCCAAGGTGTTCCGATCGCTGCGGCAGATCCCGCCCGAGGAGGTGCCGCACTGTACCGTCACCGGCCAATATGTCGGCGGCGCGGTGAAGGGCGAGATCGTCAAGGGCTATGACGAGGAGCTGGGCCGCGATTCGAACACCGAGACGTTCGTCGCGATCAAGGCGCATGTCGACAACTGGCGCTGGCAGGGCGTGCCCTTCTACCTGCGCACCGGCAAGCGGATGCCCGTGCGGCGCAGCGAGATCGCGATCCAGTTCAAGCCGGTGCCGCATTCGATGTTCGCCGGGCGCGGCGGGCTGCTCCAGCCCAACAAGCTGGTCATCCGCCTGCAGCCGGAGGAATATATCGAACTGCTGGTGATGGCCAAGGAGCCGGGGCTGGACCGCGAGGGCGTGCGCCTGCGCGAGGTGCCGCTGAAGCTGAGCCTGGACGCCGAATTCGCCGGCACGCGCCGCCGCATCGCCTACGAACGGCTGCTGCTGGACCTGATCGAGGGCGACCAGACGCTGTTCGTGCGCCGCGACGAGGTGGAGGCGCAGTGGATCTGGACCGACGCGATCCGCGCCGGCTGGGCCGCGAACGGCATGAAGCCCAAACATTATCCCGCCGGCACCTGGGGCCCGTCCGCCGCGATCGCGCTGACCGAGCGCGACGGGGTGACGTGGCAGGACGATTGATGCACTGAACCCCGCGTGCCCCGCTCCGTTCGTGTCGAGTAGCGACCAAGCGAAGCCGAGGGCGCGTATCGAGACATTCTCGAAACGCCGTCTCGACGTCGCTCGACGGCTGCTCGAACCGAACGGCATTGGAATTGCACATGACCGAAATCGAATGGTGGGACTATGACGATGCCGCCGAGCTGGCCGATGCGGTCGCGGGCGACATCCAGTTCGTGATCGAAAGCGCGATCGACGCGCGCGGCTCCGCGGTGATCGCGCTGGCAGGCGGCAAGACCCCCCTGCCCGCCTATGAGAAGCTGGCAAAGGCGAAACTCGACTGGAAGCGCGTGACGATCATCCCGGGCGACGAGCGGATCGTGCCGCTGGGCGATCCGCTGTCGAACGTCACCGCGCTGGGCAAGATCTTCATCCCCAAGGGCGCGCGGGTGATGCCGATCGTTCCCAAGGCGACCGACGATTACAAGGCGGCGGGCCGGTCCGCCGACGCGCTGATGCAGGATCTGCACTGGCCGCTCGACCTGTGCCTGCTGGGCGTGGGCGGCGACGGGCATACCGCGTCGATCTTCCCCGGCCCCGATTACGACGAGGCGCTGAACGGCCCCAAGGAGCGCCGTGCGCTGGGCGTCATGCCCGATCCGCTGCCGCCCGAGGCGCCGGTGGCGCGCGTCACGCTCAGCCGCCAGGCCATCGCCAGCGCGCGCGCGCTGATGCTGGCGGTGACCGGCGACGCGAAGCGCACGGTGATCGAGGATGCGATCAAGGAGGGCGCCGGCTCGCCCTATCCGATCGGTCGCGTGCTGGCCGATGTCGAACTGCCGGTCGACATCCACTGGGCGCCGTGACGTTTCGCCGCACGTGAGTTAACGTTATCAGGAGCTGTCCGGCCGTCACGCACAGGGTGACGGTCGCGGCAACTTCGCACCCGCTTCGCCCCCCGCTAAGGCTCATCGCATGAACCCTGCCGTCAGCGCCGTCACCGATCGGATCATCGAACGCTCGCGCCCCACGCGCAGCGCCTATCTCGCGCTGATCGAACGCGAGCGCGACGGCTGGATCGGGCGTCCGCGGCTGGGCTGCGCGAACCTGGCGCATGCCTATGCCGGCACGCCCGAGGATCGCGACGCGATGAAGACGCAGGCGGGCGCGATGAACATCGGGCTGGTCACCGCATACAACGACATGCTGTCGGCTCATGCGGTCTATTACCGCTATCCCGAGCAGATGAAGGTGTGGGCGCGCGAGGTCGGCGCGACCGCGCAGGTGGCGGGCGGCGTGCCGGCGATGTGCGACGGCGTGACGCAGGGCTATCCGGGGATGGAGCTGTCGCTGTTCAGCCGCGACACGATCGCGCTGGCCACCGCGATCGCGCTCAGCCACGGCACGTTCGAGGGCGCGGCGCTGCTGGGCATCTGCGACAAGATCGTGCCGGGGCTGCTGATGGGGGCGCTGCGCTTCGGCCACCTGCCGATGATCCTGATTCCCGGCGGCCCGATGCCGTCGGGCCTGCCCAACAAGGCCAAGGCGGCGGTGCGCGAGCGCTTCGCCGAGGGGCAGGCGACCCGCGACGAACTGCTGGATGCGGAGATCCAAGCCTATCACACGCAGGGCACCTGCACCTTCTACGGCACCGCCAACACCAACCAGATGATGATGGAGGTGATGGGCCTGCACATGCCGGGCGCGGCCTTCGTCAATCCGGGCACCAAGCTGCGGCAGGAACTGACCCGCGCCGCGGTCCACCGCCTGCCCCGTATCGGCGTGCATGGCGACGATTACCGGCCGCTGGGCCATTGCGTCGACGAAAAGGCGATCGTCAACGCCGCCGTCGGCCTGCTGGCGACCGGCGGGTCGACCAACCACCTGCTCCACGTCCCCGCGATCGCGCGCGCGGCGGGAATCGTGATCGACTGGGAGGACTTCGACCGCCTGTCCGCCGCGGTGCCGCTGCTGGCGCGCGTCTATCCCAACGGATCGGCGGACGTGAACGGGTTCGAGGCGGCGGGCGGGATGCCGTTCGTGATCCGCGAGTTGCTCGACGCCGGCTATCTGCATCGCGACATCATGACCGTGGCCGGCGGGGACCTGACCGATTACGGCAGCGCGCCGACGCTGGACGGCGACACGCTCGCCTGGGCCCCCTCCGGCCCGACGCGCGACGACACGATCCTGCGCCCGGCCGCCGCGCCCTTTTCCCCCGATGGCGGGATGCGCATCCTGCAGGGCAATATCGGCCGCGCGTGCATCAAGGTGTCGGCGGTGGAGCGCGACCGCTGGGTGGTCGAGGCGCCCGCGCGCGTGTTCGCCGACCAGCTCGAGGTGCTGGAGGCGTTCCGGGCCGGCGAGCTGGAGCGCGACGTCGTCGTCGTCGTCCGCTTCCAGGGGCCGCGCGCCAACGGGATGCCCGAACTGCACAAGCTGACCCCGCCGCTCGGCGTGCTCCAGAACCGCGGCTTCCGCGTCGCGCTGGTCACCGACGGGCGCATGTCGGGGGCGAGCGGCAAGGTACCGTGCGCCATCCACTGCTCGCCAGAGGCGCTGCCGGGGCAGAATGGCGCGGCGGGTGGCGCGATCGCGCTGATCCGCGACGGCGACCTGATCCGCGTCGATGCGGAAGCGGGAACGCTGGAGGCGCTGGTCCCCGCCGACGAATGGGCCGCGCGCACCCCCGCCGCCGCGCCGCCCGCGGCGACCGGCATGGGCCGCGAATTGTTCGGCATGTTCCGCGGGCTGGCCGACGAAGCCGAAAAGGGCGCGAGCGCGATCCTGGCGGGCGCGGGGCTGTAGGCGCGACGGGAATGAGGAGACGATGATGCAGGTGGTTTCGGTCGATATCGGCGGCACGCACGCGCGCTTCGCCATTGCGGAGGTCGCCGACCGGCGCGTCGTGTCGCTGGGGGAACCGGTGACGCTGAAGACCGCCGACCACGCCAGCCTGCAGACCGCGTGGGAAGCCTATCGCGAGCGGGCGGGCGGCACCCTGCCGCGTGCCGCCGCGATCTCGGTCGCCTCGCCGATCACCGGCGACGTCATCCGCCTGACCAACAATCCCTGGGTGATCCGCCCGTCGCTGATTCCCGAACGGCTGGGCGCCGACACCTGGACGATCATCAACGATTTCGGTGCGATCGGCCATGCGGTGGCGCAATTGCCGCATGAGGATTTCGAGCATCTGTGCGGCCCTGACGAACCGCTGCCCAGCGAAGGCATCACCACGGTGTGCGGCCCGGGCACCGGGCTGGGCGTGGCGCAGGTGTTCCGCCACGACGGCGAATACCATGTCCTGTCCACGGAGGGCGGGCATATGGATTACGCCCCGCTCGACGGGATCGAGGATGCGCTGCTCAAGCGTCTGCGCAAGACCTATACCCGCGTGTCGGCAGAACGGATCGTCGCCGGACCGGGGATTGTCGCCATCTACGAAACGCTCGCCGACATGGAGGGGCGCTCCGTGGTGCTGCGCGACGACAAGGCGATCTGGACCGCCGCGCTGGAGGGGACCGATTCGATCGCCAATGCCGCGCTCGACCGCTTCTGCCTCGCGCTCGGCGCCGTGGCGGGCGATCTGGCGCTGGCGCATGGCGCGAAGGGCGTGGTGATCGCCGGCGGGCTGGGGCTGCGCATCAAGGACAAGCTGCTGCGCTCCGGCTTCGACCAGCGGTTCGTCGCGAAGGGCCGTTTCCAGCAGATGATGGCCAAGCTGCCCGTCAAGCTCATCACCCATCCCCAGCCCGGCCTGTTCGGGGCCGCCGCCGCCTTTGCCCAGGAGCACGCACGTTGACCGATATCGCCGCGATCATGCAGACCAGCGCCGTCATCCCGGTACTGGTCATCAAGGATGCCGCGCAGGCGCGCCCGCTGGCCGAGGCGCTGGTCGCCGGCGGGTTGAAGGTGCTGGAGGTGACGCTGCGCACCCCCGCCGCGCTGGATGCGATCCGCGAAATGAAGCAGGTGCCCGGCGCGATCGTCGGCGCGGGCACCGTCGTGACGACCGATCAGGTCGCCGAGGTGAAGGCCGCCGGCGCGGAGTTCATCGTCTCCCCCGGCCTGTCGCAGCCGCTGGGCGAAGCGATCGCCGCCGCGGGCATCCCGTGGCTGCCGGGCGTCGCAACCGCGGGCGACATCATGCGCGGGCTGGACATGGGCCTGTCGCACTTCAAGTTCTTCCCGGCCGAAACCAGCGGCGGGATCAAGGCGCTGAAGGCGCTGGCCGCGCCCTTCTACCAGTGCCGTTTCTGCCCGACCGGCGGCATCACCGAGGCGAGCGCGCCCGACTGGCTGGCGCTCGACCCGGTATTGTGCGTCGGCGGCAGCTGGGTGACCGAGGGCACGCTGCCGGAGATCGAGGCGCGCGCCCGCGCCGCGGCGGCAATGAAGCGCGGCTGACGTCGCGCCGCGCCCGAGGGGATTGTTACATCTCCCCGCGCGCGCGGCGGATCGCGTACCATTTCTTCACATTGGCGTTATGTTCCGCCAGCGTATCGGCGAAGACATGCCCGCCGCTGCCGTC
>NZ_LSJO01000285.1:0-3922 GCF_001556735.1 Sphingomonas sp. CCH9-F2
CCGCCGCGGCCGCGCGCGCGATGCCCGACCACCGCGAGTATATCGCGACGATCGGCGCCGCGGCATGAACGCGCCGATCCGCACCATCGCGGTCGTCGGTGACGGGATCGGCGCCTGGACCGCCGCCGCCGCACTGGCGGTGCGGCTGCCCGGTGTGCGCGTCGCGCTGGTCCCGCACACCGCCCGCCACCGCGCGATGGTCGACACGGTCGGCGCCACCACCCCGGCCGCGCTGCCGTTCCATGCCGATATCGGCTGGGACTGGCGCGACGCGCTGGCGCGCACGGGCGGGGCGATCCGGCTGGGGACGCAGGTGACGGGGCGTGACGATTACGTCCATGCCTATGGCGCGGTGGGTCAGGCCGCGGGCGCCCGCCCCTTCCCCGCCGTATGGGCGGCGCACGGCATCCGGCCGTTCCACCATTATGCGGCGGGTGCGCGGCTGGGGCTAGCGGCCAAGGCGCCCTCACGCGACCCGGCGCTGGCCGACGCGATCTTCGGGCTGGTGCTCGATCCGGACCGGTACGCGCGCGCGGTGGAGGGCTATGCCCAACATCGCGGCGTGATGGTGCCCGCCGCCCCGCTGGCGGAGGTGGCGCGCGGCGATGCGGGCGTGGCGGCGCTGCATCTGGCGGACGGTACGCATCTGATCGCGGACCTGTATGTCGATGCGACCGGGCGCGAACGGCGGCTCGCCACGCCGGACGATGCGGCGGCGTGGGAGGACTGGAGCCGCTGGTTCCCGTACACCGCGCTGACCACCGCCACGGCACCGGCGGGAATGCTGCTCCCCTCGCTCGACCGCATGACGATCGCGGACGGGGCGATCACGGTCGCCAGCCATCTGCCCGACCGCACGATCCACCTGCGCCTCGCCCGCGCGGGGGCGACGGATGCGGAGACGCTCGCCCCCGGTCGTCGGCAGTGCGGCTGGAGCGGCAATGTCGTCGCCGTCGGAGAGGCGCATGTCGTCCTGCCGCCGATGCAGGGACTGCCGTTCCACTGGCTTCACACCGGGATCGACCGGATCGTCGCGCTGCTGCCGGGGCGGGACTGCGCCGCGGTGGAGGTCGATCACTACAACCGCACCGCCAATGACGAGGCGGACCGGCTGCGCGACCTGTTGCTGGCGCATCTGCCGCTGGCGGACGACGCGCCCGAGACGCTGCGCGATACCGTCGTCGAATTCGCGCGCCGGCTGCGCTGGCGCCAGCGCGATGGCGAGGGCTTTGCGCGCGACGACTGGGCGCAGATCCTGTTCGGGCGCGGCATCCGCCCCGCGCACCTGCCCGACGGCGGCGACGCCGAACAGGGGCGGCGCCTGCTGGACGATATCGACCACCGCCTGGCCGCCGCGGTTGCCGCCGCGCCCGATCATCGCACCTTTCTGGAAGGACTGACCCGATGACCGCGCTTCCCGTTCGCGAGGTGGTGATCGTCGGCGGGGGCACTGCCGGCTGGATGGCCGCCGCCGCGCTGTCGCGTTTCCTGCCGCGCACGCGCACGCGCATCCGCCTGGTCGAAAGCGAGGAGATCGGCACGGTCGGCGTCGGCGAGGCGACGATCCCCACGATCCAGACGTTCAACCGGATGCTGGGCATCGACGAGGATGCGTTCGTCGCCGCGACCGGCGGGACGTTCAAGCTGGGCATCCAGTTCGAAAACTGGCGCGCGATCGGCGACCGCTATTTCCACCCGTTCGGGCAGTTCGGCCACGATATCGACGGGCTGGCCTTCCACCAATTGTTCCTGAAGCTGGCCGGGCAGCGGCGCTGCGCCGACCTATGGCATTACGCCCCATGCGCGGTGGCCGCCGCGGCGGGGCGGTTCGCGCGCATCGCGGAGGGGGAAGCCCCCTTCCCGCTCCCCTATGCCTTCCACTTCGACGCCGGGCGCTATGCCCGGTTCCTGCGCGACTATGCCGAGGCGCGCGGTGTGGAGCGGATCGAGGGGCGGATCGCCGACGTGGCGCAGCATGCCGACACCGGCTTCGTGCAGGCGGTTCGGCTGGCGGATGGGCGGCACGTCGACGGCGAGCTGTTCGTCGACTGCTCCGGCTTTCGCGGGCTGTTGATCGAAGGCGCGCTCGCCAGCGGCTATGACGACTGGTCGCACTGGCTGCCATGCGACCGCGCGGTCGCCGTCCCCACCGCGCGCGATGGCGCGCCGGTCCCCTATACCCGCGCGATCGCGCAGGGCGCCGGCTGGCAATGGCGCATCCCGCTGCAACACCGCACCGGCAACGGCTACGTCTATTCCAGCGCGCATGTCGACGGTGATGCCGCGCAGGCCGCGCTGATGGGCGCGGTGGAGGGCGAGGTGCTGGCCGATCCGCGCCGGCTGTCGTTCGTCACCGGGCGGCGGCGGCGGTTCTGGAACCGCAACGTCGTCGCGCTGGGGCTGGCGGGCGGGTTCCTGGAGCCGCTGGAATCGACGTCGATCCACCTCATCCAGACCGGCATCGCCAAGTTGCTGGCGCTGTTCCCCGATGCCGGTTTCTCAACCGTGGAAGCGGAGGAATATGACCGGCTGATGCGCAGTGCCTATGATGGCGTGCGCGACTTCATCATCCTCCACTATCACGCGACGCAGCGCGACGACACGCCGTTCTGGCGCCACGTGCGCACGATGGAGGTGCCCGACACGCTGCGCCGCAAGATCGAGCTGTTCCGCGTCCATGGCCGCTTCTTCCGCTACGACGACGAACTGTTCTCGCTCGCCAGCTGGACCGCGGTACTGCTGGGACAGGGGATCGTGCCCGCCGCCTATGATCCGGTGGCGGACGTGCTGGACGAAGATCGGCTGGCCGAGACGCTGGAGCGGATGCGCCATGCGATCCTGGCGCAGACGCGCGCAATGCCGTCCCATGCGGACTTCATCGCGCGCCACTGCGCGGCAGGATAGCGGCGCGATTACTTCGCCGCCGGCGCGCCCCAGAAGCGGACATGCTCGACGGTCATCCGCTGCAGGAAGGCCGTGTCGTCGATCCCCTTCGCCCCGGCCCAGTCGCCGCCGACCGCGACGTTCAGGATCAGGTTGTATGCGCGCGTGAACGGCCATTCGCGCATCCCGTCGCCGGGCTTGCGCTCCACGCGCATGTACGATCTGCCATCGACGCCGATGGTGATCGCATCGGGTTGCCAGTCGAGCTGATAGTCATGCGCCGCGGTGCAGGCGCCCGTCACGCGCGTCTGCGCGCCGCGCTGGCTGTTGCTGGCGTGATTGTAGGCGGCGCTGTGTACGGTCGCATGCGACATTTCCGGCTCGGACCCGACCATCTCCATGATGTCGATCTCGCCCGCGTCGGGCCAGGCGCCATCGGGGGGCAGCAACCAGATCGCCGGCCAGATCCCGCGCCCGCACGGCAGGGTCGCGCGCACCTCGTAGAAACCGTAGCCCAGCGTCCGGCGCGTCACCATCCGCGCGGAGGTGTAATCCTGCCCGCCCCAGTCGGCGAAGCGCGCCTTGGGCAGCGTCTCGCGGCGCGCCTCGATCACCAGCGCGCCCTTTTCGATCCGCGCGTTCTCCGGGCGGCCGTCGGCATAATATTGGCGCTCGTTATTGTACCAGCCGGCGGCGTTGCGCGCCGTGTCGAAACGCCAGTTGGCGGCGTCGATCGCGGCGCCGTCGAATTCGTCGGCCCAGGTCGGGCGACCGGCGGGCACCGCCATCGGGCGATGCGCCTCCTGGTTGGTCGCGCCCATCGCGTGCGCGGTCGATGCCGGCGGTGCGGCGCTGGCGGCGGCAGCGGTGGCGGCGCCCGCCTTGCGCTTCAGATCCAGCACGAATGCCGGCCCCAGATCGACCGTCAGGTTCGCGACCGACAATTGCAGCGACGCCTGCAATTCCCCCGCCGGGTAATCGCGATCGGCGACACCGCGCAGCTCTACCATCGCCCAGTCGCGCCCGATCGTCGGCGCGC
>NZ_LSJO01000286.1:0-8198 GCF_001556735.1 Sphingomonas sp. CCH9-F2
TTTTCGACGCCGATCACCCCGCTACCGGGGTCCTTTTTCCACGCCGATCCACAGTTCAGGACCCACTGGGTCGTCTGACGCGCCAGCGTCGTTCGCTCGATGATGGGAATGAACTCGGCGGGCGAGATGTCGCCGAGGGTCGGATGACGCCAGCGCAGCAGCGCTTCGACACTGATGCAGCGGCCCGTCGCCAATGCCAGCCGCGGCTGGTACACGAGCCGAAGCTGGTCATCCGCCTCCAGCGCCGCACCGAAATCCTGGAGCAGGCGATAGCGCCGCCGATGCGCCATGTCGTTTGAGGAAGAGTAGACCGCGATCGCCCCATCTTCGCGACGCGCATCCTGTGCGGCACTGGACGCCCCTCTAAGGACATCATCTGCCGCCACCTCACCCAGGATGAACGGACGCACGCCGATCGCCACACTGGTCACGAAGCGCACCGACGAGACCGCCCGGATCGTATCGAAGGTGGAGCGCAGCAGGCCCAGATATGCGTCCTGCTCGACATCGGGCGGCGACAGGAAGGCAAATTGGGCCGCGCCGACATGATAGGCCGTTCGCGCCGGCGTCAGCGCCGTCTGCAACGCCAGCGACGCCTCGCGGATCATGTCGTCGACCCGAGCGCCGCCCATGGCCTGCCGGAACCGGCTCAACTCGTCATCGCGCGCAAGGTCGACAGCAACGGCGAACCGCCGCTCGCCGGGGCGATCACGGGCAAGGTCGACGAGATCGTCCCGGAACTGCATCTGGGTTGCCAGTCCGCTGACCGGGTCGATGCGGCCAAAGGCGTGCTGCAACTCGATCTGCGCCATCACCATCGCCGCAAGATCGATCAGCGCCGCCATCTCGGACGGCGTTATCTGGCGAGGCTCCGTTCCGAGGACGCACAATGCCCCCAGGCCATATCCGTCGGTGGTGATCAGCGGTGCGCCGGCATAGAAGCGCGTCCCCGCGTGGGCCAGCACGCTGTCGGCGTAGGATGGGCTGGCAGCGAAATCCTCGATGACGACGGGTTCGTTCGTCTCGGCCACCTCCGAACAGGGAGCCTTGTCGCGCGGAATGCTATCATGATCTATGCCGACCCGGGACTTGAACCATTGTCGGTCGCGATCGGTCAGGGACACGGCGGCGACGGGCAGGTTGAAGATCTGGCTGGCCATGCGCGTGATGCGGTCAAAGCTCTCGCTGGCCGGGGTGTCCAGCAGCTTGAGCTGGCGCAGTGCCGCAAGCCTGCCTTCTTCCTGATAGTTTCGCAAAAAAACGACGCCTCCGCTGAGGAGCGTAGGCGCCAGGGAATTAAGGAATGGTTGCCGGTGAGCGCGTCAGCGCGTCAGACGGCAGCCCTTCGGCGCATTGACCGGGTTGCAACGTGCCTCGCCACCACCCGGCAGTCGCACCACATAGGTGGTGCCATAGGCGTTGCCCGGCTTGTAGAAGTCGGTGGAGACGATCTGCGCGCCGCTGGCAAAGGCCCGTTTGGCACGGACCGGATCGTTCACCTTCGCCTCATAGGTCTCGATATCGGCCCGAGCGCGCACCAGATAGCCTTGCCTCACGCGCTCGGGAATCTCCCTGGCGCGGACATTGGCGTTGTCGAGCAGCAGGAACGCGGCGTAACTTTGCCCCGGCGTGGCGCGCAGGAATGCGGCGCGGCCTTCCAGGTTCTCATGCCCCTCATGATAGGCGGCAAGCGCCTGGGGATCCATTGCGGTGAGCAGCAGGAAGACGAACTTGCCACGCGATGTCGCCAGCGTCGGCCAGTTGTGTGCGAGCACGCCAGCTTCGAGAGTGGCATAGGTGCCGCGGACCTGATCGGGGGTCACCAGCTTGTCGCGGCCGATCTCGCGGAAGATCGACTGGTCCATCTCGTCGAAGGCCGCGCGATCGAAGGCGAGCGGCGGCGTTCCATTGGGGAAGACCGGCACGGCATCGCTCTTCGCCTCGACCAGGATGAAGATCGGGGCATGATCCGGATGCGCATCCGACCAGGCGCGAAGCTGTTTCAGGCAGCGCGTGAACAGGTTGCAGCTCGAACGCACATCGAGATCGGCGATGTGGAACACCTTGAGGCCCGGCTTCTCCATGTCGGTGGCGTCATAGGGCAGCATCTGGCTGTCGCTGACGCCCGTGGCGCGCAACGCCGCAAAGCCTGCGGGATGGGCATAGCGTCCGCCCATTGGATCGTTGTTGATGTCGATCTCAAGGCTGCGGATACCCGCGTCGAGCTGATCGGTCAGCGTGGTGTAGCGATAGCTCAGGCCTTCGCTCATGCTGGTGAAGTTGGGGTGATATTCCTGCCAGTCAGCCTTCATCTTCTCGGGCATCGCTTTGGTGAAGGCCGCCAGCTTCGCGCCGAGCTTGGCGTCGACCATCGCGAGCAACCGCGGGTCGACGCCCTGCGAATAGCTGTTGTGGGTGCCGATCACCTGGATCTGGTTGATCCGTACCTCTTCGGTGCGGCGTGGTTCCCGGGCGATCGCGATCGCGGCGGTGCCGGTGGCGATCAGGCCCAGCGTGACGGCAAGCTTCTTCATGTCGTGCGTCCTAGGTGCGACGGGTCGTGCGCAGCCCCGGCCAGATGGCGCGGGGGCGGCGTCGAAGGTGCGTCAGAAGTTGATCTTTGCGAAGGCGCCGAGCGTCCGGTAGGCGTTCGGCGAGGTATAGTGCAGCAGGCCGAGCGGGCCGTAGATCTGCCAGCCGGTGGAATAATAGGTGTTCAGCAGGTTGCGGGCATAGACGCCGAACTCCACCGCATCATCCAGCCTGGCCAGGCTGACGCGGCCGTTCAGCAGGCCATAGGCCGGGATTCGCGAATAGGTCGAATTGGGCGTCTTGGTGCCGTCCGGGTTGCTGACCGCCGGGGCGAGGATATCGCCGAGCATTGCGCCCGTCACCGTCTGGGTGTCGCTGCGATAGCCATAATCAAGGTGCGCCTTGAGGTTCAGCCCGGCGCCGATCTCGTCCGCATAGTCCATGGTGACGCTAGCCTGCCATTCCGGCGCATTGGTAAGGCGCGTGCCGGTATAGTTGGCGGTCGGGCTGGCGACGTAGTCGGTGAAGGTGGCATCGGTATAGGTCACGGAGCCGCCCAGCGTGAACTGGCGGGCGGGCTTGACCGTCAGCGACGCTTCGACACCGCGCGAGCGCAGGCCCGGCGCATTGCCGATTGCCGACGCCAGGATGAACCCGCCGACCCCGGTGCTCACCGGAGTGAGGATGGTCGCCTGGAAATTGGTGAACTCCGAGGAGAAGGCCGCGAGGTTGAACCGCGCGCGGCGATCGAACAATTCGCTCTTCAGGCCGATTTCCCAGCTCTTCACCGATTCGGGATTGTAGGGATCGTAGCGGTTCCCGACGAAGGCGACGCCGCCGGGCTTGTAGCCCGTGGCATAGCTTGCATAGATCATCACATCGCGGCTGATCGTGAACTGCGGCGCGATGCGATAGGTAAACCGGCCGCCGCTCCTCGATCCGGTGCGGAATGCCTCGGTCGGCCCGGCACTGGTGGCGATGAAGGTCGGCGAGTAGCCCGTGATCGGCTTCGGATCGATATTGATGTAGCTGATCGTCTGGCTGTTCCAGTCGTAATTGTAGCGTCCGCCGAAGGTCACGCTGAACCGGGGTGCCGGCGTGATCTTGATCTGGCCGAACGCGGCCGCCGCCTCGTTGGTGGCGTCGAACAGCACGGCATTGCCCAGCATCGCCTTGGTGATCGGATCGAAGGCACCGGTCAGCGCATAGAGCGTCGGCGACGGGACGCCGGCAGGCGACAGCAGCGGTGTGCCGAGCGTGCCCCATTGCAACTGGGTCTGCTTGGCATTCAGCTTGTTGTAGAAGGCGCCGAGCAGATATTCGATCGTCCCGCCCGTGGGCGAGGCGAAGTGGATCTCCTCGCTGAACTTGTTCGTCTTCAATCGGCCCGAGTTGAACGGGATGAAGGCATAGACGTCGCGGGGAAGCAAATTGGCAGGCGTGTCGTTATCGAATGTGGTCTCGCGATAGGCGGTAATCGAAGTCAGTGTGTGCTGGCCCATCTCATAGTTCACATGGAGCGAGCCGCCCTTGTTGGTCGTAGTGTTGTGGCCTAGCGACCCGTCGGCGCTGTCGGCATTCTCCGGCCCCGGGACGACGCCGAGCGCGATCTGCGCCGCGGTGAGCGCGGCGGCGGGCGCAAAGGCCGAGCCGGTCGGCCCGCCGACGGGCACCCGGATGGCCGTGTCGATGTGGTGGGTATATTCGCCGGCGAGCAGCAGATCGAGCGACGGTGAAGGCTGGAACAGCAGCTTCCCGCGCACGCCCCATTCGCTGACCAGGCCAAGATTGCGGTCGAGCACGACATAGCGGCCCTTGCCGTCCTGCCCCAGTGCAAAGCCGGAGACGCGCAGCGCGGCGCGATCGCTGATCGGCACGTTCACGGTGGCATTGGCGTTGCGGTCGTTGCGCTCGCCATAGCTGGCATAGGCGGTGCCGGAGAACTGGCCGATCACCGGCTTGTTGGTCGTGATCGCGATCACGCCCGACGTCGAGTTCTTGCCGAACAATGTACCCTGCGGGCCCATCAGCACGTCGACGCGCTGGATGTCGGTGAGGCCGATCAGGCCGTTGTCGCGCTGGGCGTCCATCACGACATCGTCGACGACGACGTTGACCGACTTGGCATTGGAGAAGTCGAAGGACGTACTGCCGACGCCGCGGATCTGGAAGGCCGCCCCCTGGGTCGGGTCATATTGGACACCAGGCACGACATATTGCAGGTCGGTCAGCGACGTGAAGCCGCTGTCCTCCAGCGCCTGGCCGGTGACCGAGGTGATGGAGATCGGCACCGATTGCGCCTTTTCCTGGCGGCGCTGCGCCGTGACGACGATGTCGGTAAGCGCGGTGTCGCTTGCCCCCTCGCTCGTTTGCACCCTAGCGGTGTCGGCGCTCTGTGCAAACGCCTGTTCAGTAGCGCCGAAGCTGCAACCCAGAGTTGCTGCGCTGGCCATCAGCGCGCGGAATAGGTCGTTCGTCATCCAGAGTGCCCCCCGAGTCCCACCGATTCGGTGGGCTACGGGAGTGCTTCCTATGAGGTGCCCATGACGGCAAAATTACAGTTGTTCAGTTTCAGCCTTGGGCGTGCTCATTCTTCAGAAGCCGTCCCAGTCGCCTCGTGCCGGGGGGGATCGCCCGGATTTCCAAGCCAAACCAGCGTGTGAGGATGGGCGCGCCTCGAAGCCGGCGCGCGCGATAGCCGGCGCACGATGCATCCCGATCCGCCCTGCCGCTCCACGCCGGCGACGGTGCCTGTCAGCGGGTGATGCCGTTTCGAGGGCTCCTTCGGTTCAGGCCAATGAGCCAGTCCGCCATGCCTCCAGCGCGGCAAAGGCCTGAGCGAGGTGCGCAGGATCGGACGCCTTGCGCGCCATGCCGATCATGCCCAACCCGAAGGCGGCGATCGACAGCACCTGTCCCGCCGCGCGATCGAACGCCGCGCCGATGCCGATCTGCATCGCCTGCATGTCGCTCGCGCGCCAATTCTCGCCGCGCCGGCGCCGCATGTCGATTGCATAGGGTCGCAGGCTGGGTTCGCGGGCGCTCGCCAGCGCGATCATCGATGTCGCCTTGATCAGGTCTTCGATGCTGGTGTCGCTGGGCGGGCCGCCGCCATCGCCGATGCGGATATCGCTCCGGCGGCGGTGGAAGCGGGCGATAACCGCGTGGAGGCTTGCCACCACCAGGGCGGGGCGCGATCCGAAATGATAGACGACGGTAGAGGCCGGCACGCCCGCAGCGAGCGCGACAGAGCGGTGCGTCACGCTGTCGATCCCTTGCGAGACGATCAGTTCGGCGGCGCTGGCGATGATCCGCTGGCGTTTCGGGTCCTCTTCCTCAACCGCGGGCGGTGCGGCGGTATCGAACAGGCCGATCAACGATGCGATCGCAGCACCTGTGCCGGCATCCGCATCGGCAAAGATGCCGCGCGCGAAGCGTTGCAGGCATAGCGAGCGAAGCAGGGCGTATTTTGGATCGTCGCCGATGCCGAGGGAGAATCCCGCCTCGTCCAGCACATAGCCCAGCGCCAGTTCGGCAAGCGCCGTGTCCCCGAATATGAGCGTGGCCCAGAAGCGCCCGGCATCGTCGAGCCAATCCTCAAGCGCCGCCAGCCGGTCGGGCCGAAGCGCACGGTCGTGGACCAGCTCGATCAGCAAAACCGCCTGGCGCCGTTCCCGTGTCACCCATTCGCGCAGCGCCAGTTCGGCAATGGCTGCGCGCGAGGCGCTATCCGTCGCGCCCACCGCTTTCGCGAGCGCCGCCCATTTTTCCAGGAACGCCCGGTCGCGCGTGTGCGCCGCCTGCGTCAGGCCTTCCAAGAGTTGTTCCTTGCTGCCCATGCGCGCCGAGATCACCGGCACGCTGACGCCCAGCCCCGTCGCGAGCGGCCGCAAGGTCAGTTCGGCGAGGCCGCCGGACGCGATAAGGTCGAGTGCTTTGTCGACGATCGCATCGACGGAAATGCCAGGGGTTGCGATCGATCGATTGGCGGACACCGACGCGCATCTATCGCAATCGCTTCGTCCGGTCACGCCGAACGAGGCATTGGCGGAAATCTCCCGATTGTCGACGATCTCGCGTCTTTACCGCGCGAAGGTCCTGCCGCCATTCCAAAGCAGGATCGTGGACAGCGTATAGACGATGAAGAACCCGATATTGAGGGCAGCGGCGAAGAACCATGGCCCGACAGGTGCCGGTAACGCCGCACCCATGGCAGCGAGCAGCAGCGGCACGACGGGATTGAGCACGACCGCCGACCAACGCGGATAGCGGGTCGGGCGGGCGAGGATCGTCACGCACAACAGCATCATGCCGAGCGCCAGCGGGATCACCGCCAGGAACCATGCCGCCGCCTGCATCCGGCTAAACTGCGCGCCCAGCGTCAGCAGTGCGGGATGCGCCGCCACGGGAAGCGTCGGGATCGTCTTGTACACCATGCCGGGGTAATAGAAGGACGCATGGCCGAGCGGCGACCAGGCATTGGCGCAGAAGAGCAGCGCGAACGCGGCGAATGGGAGGATGCCCCCCGCCGGTTTCACGCCCTGATACAGATGCCAGCTTCCCGCGAGATAGAGCGGGATGGAGAGGTTGGCGATCATCGCGCCCGCCGCCAGCCTCGACTCGTCGAGCGGCAGCATCCATGCCAGCGCCTTGAACGGAATGCGGTCGGCATAGTCGCGCAGCAGCAGCGGGAATTGCTCGGGAGGCGCCGACCCGCCGACCAGCAGGACATCGCCGATCGCCCAGCAGATCGCACCGACGATCCCGGCGATCCCGGTGGCTCGGATGGCGAGGAGGTTCATGTCATTCTCCTACGTGGTGGCGATGGCCGGAGCGGCCCAGACGCTGTCACGCGGCCCGGCCACGGCTCGCCGCCGTGCGGCCCTGGCCATGGCGGCGAAACCGGCCGCGCCGAGGATCGCGACCAGATCGACCAGTCGGCTTGCACCGGGATGGCTCCAGCCATGCGCCAGCGCAGGGGACAGGATCGTGGTGAGCGGAATGGCGGCGGTCGCGCCGGCCGCAGCCCATAGCAGCTCCGATCCGCTGCGCGCCGCGCCGCGCAGCAGCGCCCAGCCAACGGCCGCGACGAACACGAGATAGTAGATGCGGCTGTGCCACGCGGCGAGATCGGCCCGGTCGGCCGGCAGCCACTTCGCGGCGGCGATCGTCAGCGAGATGCCCGCCACGCACCCCAGCGGAACGCCCACCGTCAGGCTTGCCAGGATACGGGTGGCACGGGTCTGCGTCACCGCGCCCGCCTTGCGTTCCTTGCGGCGGCGGCTCTCGATCCAGAGCAGGTTGCCCGAGTAGAACAGGAACGCGCCGGCCAACCCAAGCAGGAAATAGGACCAGCGCACGGGCGCGCCACCGAAGCTGCCGAAATGCAGCGTGAAGAAGGACGTGACCGCCGCGAACCACGGCCCCTGACGCCCCGGCATATAGTCTGCCTCGGTAATCGCGCCGGTGCGGGTGTCGATCTCCGCCCGGCCATAGGTCGGCGCGCGCATCCCGTAGCGCAGGTCGACGCCGGTGACGTCGCCATGTGCCGCTTGCCTGGCATCATGGCGATAGGTGATCGAGCGCAGTGCGAAGCCGGGTGCCTGGGCCGCGATGCGCCGTTGCAACTCGGCGGGCGACAGCGTGTCGCGCACCGCGTCATAGGC
>NZ_LSJO01000287.1:0-390 GCF_001556735.1 Sphingomonas sp. CCH9-F2
GCTTGGGGCTATCCCCTGAGCATAGGCTTATGTCCGTGTCCGAGATCATCACCGACGGCGGTCGTCGTCGTCACTGGGGTGCTACCGAGAAGCTGAGGATCGTCGAGGAGACGCTCGATGGTCGCGAGAGCATCTCAGTGGTGGCGCGCCGCAATGGCGTGGCGCCGAACCTGCTGTACCGCTGGCGGCGGTTAATGCTGGAAGGCGGAAGCGTCGCGGTTGCCGGCGACGATGACGTGACCAGCAACCGCCAGGTCCGCGAGATGGACAACCGCATCCGCGAACTGGAGCGCCAGCTTGGCCGCAAGACGCTGGAGGTCGAGATCCTCAAGGAGGCGCTGGAGCGCTCGCGCCCAAAAAAAGCGAGCTTGCTCATGCACTCGCCGCTGC
>NZ_LSJO01000288.1:0-9674 GCF_001556735.1 Sphingomonas sp. CCH9-F2
TCGGAAATATTGAGATCCTGACAGCAAAATCAGCGATTTACTTGGGGAATGTGGGTTCCAGATCCGCCAGCCGGAAAGCCGCCTCATCATCCAGCTGCGCGACCTGCGCCACGAACTGCATGTCGGGATAGCTGTGCGAACGCAGCCAGCTGATCGACCAATGCCGCCGCGTGCCGGCGATCACCTCGAAATCGTGATCCGGATCGCCGTCGACGCGCCGCACCACCGCCGGCACCTTCTGTCCGCCCTCGGCGACGATCGAGTCGATCAGCTCGCGGCAATTCTCCTCCGAGAGGTGCGCGTAAGTGCGAGCGTTGCCCGGCCAGATGCGCACGCGCGCGGGATCGAGCAGCAGTTGGGTGACCTGCCGCACCTCGCCGCTCGCCACACGCGCCAGCGCGGACTCGCGACCGAGCAGCGTGGTCGTGCGCGCGCGTTCCGGGGGAGCCTCGCGCGCCGGGGCAGGGAAGGGGGCATTGCCTTGTTCGGACGCGTCATCTGCGAGCAGCGCCGCCAGATAGTCCGATTGCTTACGCGCCATGCCGCACCTCCCGTGCAGAACGTAAGTAGAACATGGCGTTGTAGGAAAGGTCAGGCCGCGGCATGGATCACCGCCTCCTCGCTGGCCGGTTCGACACGCCCCCAGCTTTGGCGCACGAGCTGCTCCACCTGCCGCAGCGCCTCGTCCAGATTGGCGCGGCTGCGCTTGTGCGTCTTGGGCGTGCCGATCGGCTTTTCCAGCTCGTAGACGGTCATCATCCGCATCGCCGCATGGCTGATCTCGGCCGATTCGAGGATCGGCACCGGGAGCAGGGCAGGGCCGAAGCTCTGCTCCATGATCGCGCGCACCATTGCGTGGCTGGGATCGTTGCCATCGAACTTGGAGCAGATCAGCCGGACGAACTGGTAGTCGACCTCGATGCCGGCGCCCGTCAGCTGGTGCAGCACCTGATCCATCATCGACAGGAATTGCACGGTGGAGCAGAAATCCGGCGTGGTGGCCGCCAGCGGCACCAGCAGCGCGTTCGCCGCCTGCATCACTGCCAGGCTAATCGTGCCGAGGGCAGGGGGCGGATCGAGCAGAACGATGTCATAGTCGCGCGCGAGGTCGGACAAACCGCGCTTCAGCTTGCGAAACCGCGCCGCCAGCACTGATCCGCCATCGCTGCCCGCTGCCGCCAGCTCATATTCAACGTCGAACAGTTCGAGATTGGACGGGATCAGGTCCACGTTCGGCCACGGCGTCCGCTTTACCGCGTAGAGCAGGTCCGCTTGGGTTGGGTCAATCGAGAGATACGGGTAGAGCGTCTCTTCCCGCGTAATGTTGAAGTGTGGGTTGAAGCCGAACAGGGTCGTCGTCGTCGCCTGGCTGTCGCAATCGACCACCAGCACGCGATAGCCCTGCACCGCGAAATAATGGGCTAGGTGCGTGGTGACGGTCGACTTGCCAACGCCGCCCTTGAAGTTCTGCACCGCGATGATCGCCGGCACGTCGAGCGGGGCGCGGGCAGGGGACGCGCCCAGCACCTCGCGCATCCGCAGCATTTCCTCGACCGTGTAGCCCAGCCGGCGCCCGCTCTCGGAGGCGGGGGCAGGGGGCAATCTCCCGTCATCTTCCGCCATGCGGATGCGGTTGGTAGAGCAGCCGAGCAGCTGTGCCGCCTCGGCGATGCCGAAGCGAACGTTGAGCCCCTTGCGGCTCTCGGGCAGAAACGCTTTGCGCCGGAGGCGTTCGATCATCCGCTCGCCAGCCTCGGCGAGGTCGCCGATCTGCGTCAGCACTGCACCATCATGTGCCAAGACAAAGCCCCTTGAACCTTTTCAGCAACGAACTTGCCAGATTTCATTCAGGGCGGCAAGAAGGCGGGCGAAGGGGACACAATGCCGATCCTGCACTGGCTGACACGCGACCGCGACGTGAAGGCGGCGGATGCCGTACCGTACCGCCTGCTGGAGCGCGACGCGGCGCTTTCCGCCGGCGCGCCCGGCAGCGGCAACATGCTGATCCAAGGCGACAATCTGGAGGCGCTCAAGAGCCTGCTGCCCAATTATCGCGGACAGGTGAAGTGCATCTACATCGACCCGCCTTACAATACGCGGTCGGCTGTTTCTGTCCATTATGACGACACGTTAGAGCACAGTCAGTGGCTGGCGATGATCTATCCGCGGCTTGAACTACTCCAAGAACTGCTCGCTGAGGATGGAAGCATCTGGGTGTCAATTGACGATCATGAGGGGCATTACCTCAAGATCGTGATGGACGAGGTGTTTGGACGCGGATCTTTCATTGCAAGCCCTGTTTGGCAAAAGCGTTACTCGCGTGAAAACCGAGAGGCGATCGGCGACGTTCACGAGTATCTGCTCGCTTATTCGCCATCACCTGAGCGCTTCAAAGCGCAACGCAACAAGCTGCCGCTTGATGAGGATCAGGCCAAGATCTATCGCAATCCTGACAACGCCAAAGAAGCAGACCCGAGTAAGCGTTGGCGTGGGCTTCCGATGACTGCGCAGGGCTACCGCCCAAACCAGATGTACGAGATTGTCGCCCCGAATGGTCGACGGCATACACCTCCCGAAGGTCGCTGCTGGTCGATGATTCGACCCGAGTTCGAAAAGCTAGTTGAGGCGAAGCGGATTTACTGGGGCAAGGACGGGAACGCACAGCCGAGCGTCATCCGTTTTCTTTCTGAGGTCGAAGGATTGGTGCCTTGGACATGGTGGCCACATGGCGAGGTCGGCCATACTGACGAGAGCAAGAAAGAGGCGAACGCGTTGTTTGGCGCCGACGTAAGTTTCGGCACGCCCAAGCCCGAACGCCTGCTGCAACGCATCCTCCACATTGCCACCAACCCCGGCGACCTCGTCCTCGACTCCTTCCTCGGCTCCGGCACCACGGCGGCGGTCGCGCACAAGATGGGGCGGCGCTGGATCGGGATCGAGATGGGCGACCATGCCGTCACTCATTGCGCGCCGCGGCTGAACAAGGTTATCGCGGGTGAGGGCGGCGGCATCAGCCGGGCGGTCGACTGGCAGGGCGGGGGCGGGTTCGACTTCTACCGGCTCGGCCCTGCGGTGTTCGACGCCGATGGCACGATCGCCGCCGGCATCGCCTTCGCCCCGCTCGCCGCGCACGTCTGGTTCGCGGAGACCGGGACGCCATTCGCCGGAGCGGCCGCCACGCCGTTCCTGGGCCACCATGACGGGCAGGGGGTCGCGCTGCTCTACAATGGCATTCTCGGTGACAAGCGTCCGGCGGGCGGCAACGTGCTGACACGCGCGACGCTGGCGCTGATCCGGGAGGGGGCAGAGGGCTTCACCGGCCCGGTCACCATCTATGGCGAGGCGAGCCGGCTGTCGCCCGCGACGCTCACCGCCGAGCGCGTCATCTTCAAGCAGACGCCCTACGACGTGAAGGCCCGCTGATGCAGCTCAAGACCTATCAGCAGGCGACCCTCGACACGCTGCGTCGCTTTTTCGAAGCGGCACAGGCGCACGGGCCCAAGGCCGCGTACGAGGCGATCACGACCGAGCCGGACCAGGCCAGGCGGCTGCGCGGCTATGGCGGGCGCTACACGCCCCTGCTCGGGCAGGAGGGGATGCCCTATGTCTGCCTGCGCCTGCCCACCGGCGGCGGCAAGACGCTGCTCGCCGCGCACAGCGTCGCGGTCGCGCGCGATGCGTGGATCGGGCGCGACTATCCGCCGGTGCTGTGGCTGGTGCCGACCACGACGATCCGCCGGCAGACCGTGGACGCGCTGAACAACCCGCGCCATCACTATCGTAAGGCGCTGGCTGCCGCCTTCGGTGAGCCGGTGCGCGTGTTCGACATCGCCGATTTCACCCGGCTGACCGCGGCCGACCTGTCGCGGCACCTGTGCGTGTTCGTCGCCACCATCCAGACGCTGCGCGTGGAGAACACAGAGGGGCGCAAGGTCTATGCGCACCACGAGGCGCTGGAGCCGTTGTTCGCGAACGTGCCGAAGCGGATCTCGGGGCTGGAGCCGCTCGGTGCCGAGGTGGCAAAGCGGGTAGGGGGCCACCCGGACGACATACGCTATTCCTTAGCCAACCTGCTCCACCTCCATCGCCCGCTGATGATCATGGATGAGGCGCACAAGGCGGTGACCGGCCTGTCGCGCGAGATGCAGGCGCGCGTGAACCCGTCCGCCATCATCGAGTTCACCGCGACCCCGCATCCCAAGAGCAACATCCTCCACGCCGTTAGCGCCGCGGAGCTGAAGGCGGAGCAGATGATCAAGCTGCCCGTCCGCCTGGATGAGCACCAGACCTGGGAGGGTGCGGTGACCGGCGCGATCGCGCGCCGCGCCGAGCTGGCGGAGAAGGCGGGCCGCGATCGCGACGGATACATCCGCCCGCTGGTGCTGTTCCAGGCCGAGGACAAGGGCCGCGAGGTGACCGTCGACGTGCTGCTGGAGCACCTCCGGTCCGTCCACCACATCCCCGCCGACAAGATCGCGGTCGCGACCGGCGACCAGCGCGGTCTCGACGGCATCGACCTGTTCTCGCCCGACTGCCCGATCGACTACATCATCACCGTCGAGGCGCTGAAGGAGGGCTGGGACTGTTCCTTCGCCTACGTCTTCTGTTCGGTCGCCAACATTCGCAGCGCGACCGATGCGGAGCAGCTGCTCGGCCGCGTGCTGCGCATGCCCTATGCGAGGAGGCGCAAGGCGCCCGCGCTGAACAAGGCCTATGCGCACCTCGTGTCCAAGTCATTCGCGGAGGCCGCGACGGCCCTCAAGGACCGGCTGGTCGACATGGGCTTCGAGGAGCAGGAGGCGGAAGCGTCGATCGAAGCGGCGCCGACGTTGGGAGAGGGGCTGTTCGGCGCGCGCGCGCGTCCGCTGCCGTCCGCGCGGATCGAGGTTGCGGCGGATGCGGGCACTTTGGCGGCGGTGAGGGCCGCCGCGCCCGATCGGCTCAGCGTCGAGGATGGCGCGATCCGGATCACCGGCTTCCTGCGCGAGGCGGAGAAGGCGGCGGTCTATGCCGCGCTCCCCGCGCCCGCCGCCGCCCATGTGCGCGAACAGGTCGCCGCCTATGAGGCCGAGCACGCGCATGAAGCGGCGCCCGCCGAGCTTGGGCAGACGTTTGTCGTGCCCCGCCTGATGGCGCAGATGCAGGGCGAGCTGGTGTTCGCCGATACGGACCGCCTGTCCGAGTATTTCGACTGGTCGCTCGCCGAGGCCGGTCACCAGCTTACCCGCGACCAGTTCGACGTGGCCGAAACCGCCGACGCCTTTCAGATCGACCTCGACGGTGATCGGCTCACCGTGGCGCACAGCGACGTCAGCGACCAGTTGCTGCTCGACGTGCCGGTCGAGGGCTGGACGGAGAGCGGGCTCGTCGCGCTGTTGGCAAAGGCGGTGCGACAGGATGACGTGCGCCCCGCCGAGCTGCTGGCGTGGCTGGCCGATGTGGTCGGTTTTCTGGTCCGCGATCGCCATCTGCCGCTCGCCGCGCTGATGCGCTGCCGCTTCATGCTCGCGCGGCGCCTGCGCGATCGCATCGCCGCCGTTCGCCAGGCCGCGCGTGAGCGGGCGTATCAGAGCTGCCTCTTCGGCCCCGACGCTGCGCCGACCGTCTCGGTCGAGCACGGCTTCCGCTTCGCTGACGGCATGTTTGATGGCGT
Source organism: Sphingomonas sp. CCH9-F2 (assembly GCF_001556735.1). Classification (NCBI taxonomy): domain Bacteria; kingdom Pseudomonadati; phylum Pseudomonadota; class Alphaproteobacteria; order Sphingomonadales; family Sphingomonadaceae; genus Sphingomonas; species Sphingomonas sp. CCH9-F2. The sequence continues at coordinate 5,654 of NZ_LSJO01000288.1, forward strand.
GCCCGCCTATCGGGGCAGCTATCGCTTCACCAAGCACTTCCTGCCCGCGGTACCTGTTTTCGACAGCGGCGAGGACGGCGAGGAGCTCAGCGCCGCCAAGCAGCTCGACGCGGTGCCGGAGGTGGACGTCTGGGTCCGCAACGTCGCGAGCCATCCCGCCGCCTTCTGGCTGCCGCTGGCGACGGGCCGCACCTACCCCGACTTCGTGGCGCGGCTGACGGACGGCCGCCTCCTGGTCGTCGAGTATAAGGGCGGCCATCTCGTCCGCGACGCAGCCGAAAAGCGCCTCGCCGGTGAGCTGTGGGAGCGAAGCGGCGGCGGCCTGTACGTCTTCGCCGAGCGGGAGCGGGACGGGATGAACGTACGCGATCAGATCCGTCGTGCGATCGGCCGTGGGTGATTGGCGGTCGTTTGGCAAAGGGCAGGGTTGGGTAGGAAAACGGACGGGGCGGCTTGGACAGACGGGAACGCCTTCATTCACCATTCACGCCGGCACTCACGGCAGCTACCAGCTCCCACACCCCTCATCGAAGTGCATGTTGGCTCATCCCGGCCAGACATTCTGACGCGGGTTTCTGACGCCTGCAGCAGGACAGACAAATTAAGCGACTCTCAATCTTTTGTTGAAATGTACGCCGCAAAGACGTACATGTGCGTGAAGGTTGGATGAGGTGTGCCATGCTTGGCTTTCAGGATCAGGTCGGCGCCGTTGAGGAGCGCAGCAGCGAGCGGATGAACTTCCGTACCAAGCCGCGCATCAAGCAGGCGATTCAGCAGGCTGCCGCTCTTTCCGGTGTGGACGATTCCGTCTTCACGATGAACGCGGCCTATCGCTCTGCGATGGAGACGATCGCGGCGCACGAACGCACCACCCTGCAGCCGGTCGATCATTCGCGCTTCTTTGCGGCGCTCGACACGCCGCCGGCACCCACCGAGCGACTTCGGGCAGCATTCGCGCGGCATCGTGAGACGATCGTCAGCAGGTGACGGCGACAGAGGACGCAAAGCTCTTCACCATCGAACCGCTCGATCCTGCCAAGCACGATCGAGCGGCCTTTTCCTGTGGCATCACGCAGGTCGACAACTTCTTCCGCCGGACCGCGAACAAGCTCGCCAAGGCGGATAACGTCCGCACCTTCGTGATGGTCGGTGCCGAGGGCGAGCTGATCGGCTTCTATGCCACCAACGCCCATGCGATCGACTATACCGAGTTACCCGATCGGTTCGCCCGCAACCGCCCTGCGCATGGCAGTATCCCGGCCGCCTACATTTCGATGATCGGCGTCGACAGCCGCTTTCAAGGGCAAGGCTATGGCGGCGATCTGTTGGTCGATTGTCTCAAGCGCCTGGCCTTGGCGGCCGAAGCGTTGGGGATCGCCGTCGTCATGCTGGACGTGTTCGACTGCGGCGATGCCGAGAAGGTGGCGAAACGCATCGCGCTCTATACCGGCTATGGCTTTGAGCCGCTGCCCTCCAACGGCTTGCGGTTGTTCCTGCCGATCGCGACGGTTCGGACTCTTACGCAAGCGGATGCGTAGGCTGAGAATTGCTGACGCGTAACTTGCCCAGTTCAAAGCCCCATGCTGCGCGGTCCTAATCAAGCATTTGATCTTTCAGCGTCAGAAGGGCGAGCACATCATTCCCAAAGCCTTTGACGCACTCCTCGGTCAGCTCAAACCTATCGGCGCCCCGGCGATCGAACCATGCGTCCGCCCCGATGATCGTCGGCCGCGACCGATCAATCTTTCCATACAGCACGTCCATCGCGTCTGACTCAGGATCGAGATCATCACGGGGAAACCAGTGATCCGGAATGCCGCCATTGCGTCGAAACCATCGGCGTCCGTTCTGACCGTGGCAAACGATCATACAGGGCCAAGGACTATGGTCGATAAACCTTTGCGCCGTCGCCAACCGGCTGGTGGAAAAGGCAGCCGCCAGAGTGAGGATCAGCGTGCAATAGGCACCCCCTTCGTGGGGTGATCGGCGTGCAAAAAGGACCCCTTCATCCCGGGGATTTAGTCGGCCGACTGGTTTTGATCAGTTGGCGAGAACGGGATGTTGATCGTGGAGACAGTGGTTCGGATTCGGCGTGAGCATGCAGCGGGTAAGGCGATCAAGGCGATCGCTCGTGACCTTCGTTTGTCGCGGAAGGTCGTCCGCAAAGCGATCCGGTCGCCGGAGGCGGCGTTCAACTATCAGCGCAAAGTCCAGCCGCTGCCGCGGATCGGTCCTTATCAGGATCGTCTCGATGTGCTGCTTGAGGAGAACGAAGGTCGCGGCCGCCGCGATCGGCTACGGATGACGCGTATCCATGACCTGCTGGTGCGCGAGGGGTTCGATGGATCCTATGATGCGGTGCGCCGCTATGCGGCGCGCTGGCGTGCTGCGCGGCGGAAGGATGCTGGCGAAGGCGCACCGGCGTTCATCCCGATGACCTTCCAGCCGGGTGAGGCCTACCAGTTCGACTGGAGCCACGAGGATGTGGAGATCGCCGGCAAGCCGATGCGGGTGAAGGTGGCGCATATGCGTCTCTGCGACTCGCGCGCACCCTATGTCCGGGCCTATCCGCGCGAGGGCCAGGAGATGCTGTTCGATGCCCATGCCCGGGCGTTCGCGTTCTTCGGCGGTGTGCCGCGACGCGGTATCTACGATAATATGAAGACGGCGGTGACGGCCGTGTTCACCGGCAAGGAGCGTGTGTTCAACCGCCGCTTCCTGATCATGACCGATCATTACATGGTCGAGCCGACCGCCTGCTCGCCGGCGGCGGGATGGGAGAAGGGCCAGGTCGAGCAGCAGGTCCAGACAATCCGAGGCCGCTTCTTCCAGCCGCGGCTCCGGTTCGCCAGCCTGGCCGAGCTCAACGGGTGGCTGGAGGCCGAGTGCCGGCGCTGGGCCGAGCATCATGCCCATCCCGAACGCGGGGATATTACCGTCGCCGAGGCGCTGGATATGGAGCGACCGGCCCTGCAGCCGATCCTGGCACCGTTCGACGGCTTCCATGAGAGCGAGCATGCCGTCACCGGCACCTGCCTCATCAGCTTCGATCGCAACCGCTACTCGGTCATGTCGACGGCCGCACGCCGGACCGTTCAGGTGCGCTCCTATGCCGATCGCATCGTCATACGCTGCGGCGATGCGATCGTCGGGGAGCATGAGCGCCACTTCGGTCGGAACCGCACGATATACGATCCCTGGCATTATCTGCCGGTCCTCGCGCACAAGCCCGGCGCGCTGCGTAACGGCGCACCGTTCCAGGACTGGGATCTGCCGCCCGCCCTGCACCGATTACGGCGAAGGCTCGGCACCGGGGACGAGGCCGATCGCAGGTTCGTGCGGGTCCTCTCGGCGGTGCTCACCGATGGCCTGGAGCCGGTAGAGGCTGCCGTGCGCGAAGCGTTGGCGAACGGAACGGCCAGCGACGAGCTGATCCTCAACATCCTCTCCCGGCGCCGCGAGCCGGCGACACCCCACAGCATCGTCACTTCGGAAGACCGGATGCTGCAGCATCCTCCGCTCGCCGACTGTGCCCGCTATGATCTGCTGCGAGGCTATGATGCAGCGGCATGATATGATCGACACGATGCGCGGCCTCGGACTCAAGGGCATGGCGGCGGCGTTCGACGAGGCGGTCACCACCGGCCTCCAGCGCAAGCGCACCACCATGGAGATACTGACCGACCTGCTCCGTGCTGAGGCGACCCACCGGGATGCAGCCTCCATCCGCTATCGGATGACGGCTGCGAGGCTGCCCGTGGTGAAGGACCTGGAGCGGTTCAGCTTCGAGGGCACACCGATCAATGAGGAGATGATCCGCTCCCTTCACGATGGCTCCTTCCTCCCGCCTCGCCGCAATATCGTGCTGGTCGGCGGCACGGGGACAGGCAAGACCCACCTCGCCATCGCGATCACCGCCAATGTCGTGCGAAGGGGCGCTCGCGCCCGCTACTTCAACACCGTCGATCTGGTGACACGCCTCGAAGAGGAGACCCGGATCGGCAAAGGCGGGACCCTGGCG